>CAXGPR010000226.1:0-1532 GCA_964011675.1 uncultured bacterium | reverse complement strand
AAAATTGAAACGCCTGGCCGTTATTCCCGCGGATCCTCTTTATAAATATGTTGAAAAAGGCGAAATAAAAGCGCGGTACTGGAACCCCTGCAATTTCTTTGATGAAGTTCACATAATTTCTCTGTCTAAATGGGATGTTCGAGCAGAGGTCGTGCAGACATTGGTAGGCGATGCTCGCCTTGTCATACACCCAATCGGACGACCCTCTATGATGACGCTACCCCTTTATTTTTCCAAGATAAAGAAACTGGTCCGCGCCATAAGACCAGACGTGGTCCGCGCCCACGGACCTTGGCACACAGGCAGTCTTGCTGTTTATGCGGGGCGTTCGCTCGGTATTCCGTCAATCGTTTCTATTCACAGTAATCGAGATGAACAGCGCAGGGTAGAGCCTTCCTTACTTCTTAAGATGGTTCTTCCATTAGAAAACTATGCGCTAACTAATGCATCAGTCGTTTTTTGCGTAAGCGACTATCTCCATGCCTATGCCAGTCGACACGGGGCAACGCGAACGTTCACAGTTTACAACAAAGTGTATGCAGAACGTTTTGATACCGAACGTTCGTATGAGCGTCGCGGTTCGCTAAAGGCCCTGTCTGTAATGCGTTTAGATCGAGCAAAATACCCTGAGTGTCTACTGGAGGCTATTGCCCCTTTGGATATACACCTTACGCTCATCGGCCAAGGAGAGTTAGAAGATGCCTTGCGGCGCCAGACCTCCCAGCTGGGTATTGCAAATCGAGTAGAATTCATTAAGCAGGTGCCAAACAGTGAAATCCAAGCGTATTACGACAGGGCAGACGTTTTTCTCATGGCCACGCATTATGAGGGCTTTTGCATTCCTGTCCTAGAGGCTATGGCTGCAGGCCTGCCCGTTATTGCCTCCAATACGGGGCCGATTCCTGAAGTACTCGGCGGAACGGGGTTGGTCGTTAAGAAAGCCCCGGAGGCCTTCTCAGAATCGCTTTCAAAACTTGCCGATGATAGAGGTCGTCGAGCTTCTATGGGACGTGCGGCTAGGGAGCGGGCTCTCCAGATCGATGGCCCGATTATGGAAAAAAGAGAGTGTGCGATTTACATGGCTCTTTTAAATTCGGATGAGACCGAGTTTTACCAGATGTTGAGCGAAAAAAGGCGCTATGTAAATTGAGTCCAAGCGAGCATACAGGAAGGGGAGATATACGACCTTTACTAATTTCGTGTACCCTTGTAGGTGTGCTCGTTTTTGTCGTCTATTCTTCTGGCGTTTCCCATCCTTTTCACTACGACGATCTGCACTCCATTCGCGAAAATCCGCACATACGCAGCGTCGAAAATATCCCTCAATTCTTCTATCGCACCGATTTTTTTTCAGCTGACCCACGCGGCCGTATGTATCGGCCCTTAGTGCTTGTAAGCTACGCGTTTAACTATGGCTTGGACAAATTACAGGTCGAGTCGTATCATTGGGTTAATGTGGGTGTTCACGCGCTGAATAGCGCGCTAGTAATTGCGGTTGGTCGATTGTTTTTGAGTGGGCTGTGGCCTCCTTT
>CAXGPR010000225.1:0-1555 GCA_964011675.1 uncultured bacterium | reverse complement strand
CGCACCACCTGCAAGAGCAGGCGCTCATCGCCTATAAGCAGCTGTGGCGTCTCAAAGGGAGCACGGCGCTCTCGCGACACGACTTCTTCTAAATCACCGCTTTCGACGTCGTATATCCAGCAGTGAGTAGGCGTCTTGTGATAGTATTCGGCAAAGGGATGACCGGGACCGTCGCGGCGCACCTCCATGCTGAGAAAGAGCACGCGCTGACCGTCGGGAAAGAATGCACACGGTTGCCAAGTCTCTTGTAGAGGCACGTCAAAGTCAATGTAGTGCGGAGCCTCTCCGGCTAGGTCCATCACTCCCGTTTGTCCTTTTGACGTAAAGAAAAACCGCATTATACGCCCCATTTTTGCGCAAAACCACGCGCTATTTCCACGTGCATTTGCACGCCATAGGCAATCGCATCGTCGTTAAAATCAAAGTCGGGTTGATGTAACATGGGATATGAAGAGGCACCCCGAGGACGCAGGCCGAGCCCAAACATGAAGGCGGGCACACGCTGACCGTAAAAGGCGAAGTCCTCGGCACCCATTATGGGGTTTTCCAATTCCCGCATCCGAATCGTATCGGCCAACGCATCACGCACGGTCTGCTCTGCGACCGCGCGCGCCCGAGCGTCATTATACGTAGCCGGATAGCCATCTTCTCCAAAGCGCACTTCGGCGCGCCCGCCAAAAGCAGCAGCCGTGTGCTCGGCGATTTGGCCCACGCGATCAATAGTCCGCTGGCGCGTTTCTTCGCTCAGCGCGCGCACCGTGCCAACTAGCTTGGCCGCCTGTGGAATGATGTTGCTGGCCGATCCGGCCGCGATGTGGCCAACGGTGACGACAGCGCTGTCGAGTGGATCCGTATTACGCGCCACGATGGTCTGCAGCGCCACGACAATCTGCGCCGCGATATATACCGTATCGACTCCTTGATGCGGAAAGGCGGCGTGCGCACCTAGACCTTCAACGGCAATTTCAAACTCGTCTGCGCTTGCCAGGACCGGACCGGTGCGCAAAAATATTTCGCCCACTTCCATATCGGGAGCACCGTGTAGACCAAAAATAGCCGCAACCTCTGGACCGTCTAATGCACCTTCTTGGCACATGCGCTTACCCCCCGCACCGCCCTCCTCTGCGGGCTGGAAAATAAACTTCACGGGTCCCTGCAGTTCGTCGACACATGCGGCGAGCATTTGCGCAGCTCCAAGCAGGCAGGTCGTATGCCCGTCGTGCCCGCAGGCGTGCATGGTGCCGGCCACCTGAGAGCGATGGGGTACGCTGCTCTGCTCTTCGATAGGAAGAGCATCCATATCGGCTCGCAGAGCCAAACAGGGCCCCGCTTTATCCCCCGCGAGCGTGGCGACAATTCCCGTGCCAGCCACGCCGTTGCGCAGCTCAATATCGGGGATTTCTTTCAAGCGCTCCAACACCCGAGCGGCGGTGCGCTCCTCCCGGTAGGAGCATTCTGGATGCTGGTGTAAGTCGCGACGAAAATCGACTAAATCTGGCAGCAGTTTGTCCAAGAGCGGACGAAGATCGCGCATATCGTTCCATGTGCGCACATC
>CAXGPR010000224.1:0-1573 GCA_964011675.1 uncultured bacterium | reverse complement strand
GCGGCTGTCTGTGCGAGAATGCGCCTGCGCTGCGCTTTGATACGAACAATGTCGATATCGGCGCGACGATTGCTCCCAAGCCCCTGCTGCTGGTCTCATCGGCGCAGGACTGGACGGCGCACACGCCTGAGGTAGAGTATCAGGCAATCAGAAAAATTTACGACCTATACGAGGCCGGTGATCGGGTTGAGGAAGTGCAAATCGACGCGCCGCACGGATACAACAAAGAGATGCGCGAGGCGGTCTACCGCTGGCTTGGGCGCGTGTGTGACCTGCCCGTCGCTGCCGATTTTAGGGAGCCGGCCTATGAGATGGAGCCGCGCGAAAACCTGCTGGCGTTTTTTGACGGGTTGCCCGAGGGTGCGCTCACGGAACACGAAGCGCTTGTGGCGCAGGAGATAGCGGCCGCCCGCGCGCAGGTTGTAGCGCATAAGCCAGACACGCTAAGTGCGCTCAAAGAAAATCGTCGTGTGCTAGGTGGTGCGCTGCGCGTGGCCGTTGGCTATAGCGCGTCAGATGCCGCTCTCGAAAATGTGCGCGACGGCCAGTGGGAGGGTCTGGCGTATCAGGAGGGTGCATTCGTGTGCGCACAGCGCGGTGTGCGCGTTCCCATGCGCCGCTTTGCTCCCCCGGAAAATGATCTGTCCAAGGCGACGCTGCTAGTCCATGCCCAGGGCATGGAGGCGCTTGATCCGCTCGTTGTAGGGGCCTTGCTTGAAGCGGGTCAAACCGTGTATACAGTAGACGCTTTTGGCACGGGAACAAACATCGGCTCGCAGGATTCGGAACGCCCACGCGGCAGCACGGCGTACTTTAGCACTTTCAATCGTTCGGATGACGCCGAACGCGTAGGTGATATCGCCTTGGCGCTACGCCATATATTGGACGGTAAATATGTGCAGCTCAGCGCGGCGGGCTTTGGCAGTGCGGGAGTGTGGCTGCTGCTAGCCGGCGCGCTTTTAGAAGCTGATGCGCGTTTGCGCATTGTCGCCGATGTGGACGATTTTATCACGGACCGCGTCGACGACTATTTGGATCGGCTGCCCATACCGGGCATTCTGCGCGGCGGCGGGTTGCCCAATGCCACTGCTCTGCTGGTTCCGCACGACGTGCTGCTGCACCGGGTCGGGCAAGGATTCGACACGTCGTGGGCTGAAAGTGCCTATCGACTTTACAGTGAGGCGTCGCTTCGCGTCGAAAGGGATGGCGTGTCCAATGATGCGCTCGTCGATTTTCTGAAGAGTTTCCCCTAAGTCTAAAGAACGGAGTAAACGCATGGATGAATCTGCAGCCCAGTATGGACGGGACGGTTTTTTTCTGTGGCCCGATAGAGTCCTTGACGACGCGCTGCTGGCGAGGGCGCAGGCGGGGCTCGTAGCGGTGCGTGACGAGCGTTACGACACGGGCGTGCCGCCGTCTTCGCATCCTGGATACGATCCGCAAAAGCTGTGCAAGATCAACGACGCGCACTTGGCTAGCAAGGGACTGTACGACCTTTTGGTCAAATCAAATATCGGCTCGCATCTGGCGGCCGTCACAGGATCTCAGCGTATACAGGTGTGGGCCTCGCAGC
>CAXGPR010000223.1:0-1699 GCA_964011675.1 uncultured bacterium | reverse complement strand
CTCTATCGAGGAACGTCTGTCCGCGAATCCACATAATCGGCTGACCGCGGCGAGCGGATGGGTCGGGGTTCATCCACTCGGCCTGCGCGCTGAGATAGTGCGCTACGTAGCTGCGGCGAAAGCGGCTGCTGTGATTGTCCGTGCTCTTGTGCAAGAGGTGGCTGTGGAACCAGATGACCCCACCGGGCGACACGGGCACGGGTATTCCTTCTCTGTCGTCAACGTCTCGTGCCAGCCGAAATTCGCTCTGCTGCGATCCTTCTAACGCGTCGTGTTCAACGATTGCTCGTCGATGACTACCTGGGATAACATAGAGGCAGCCGTTTTCCTCGTCGGCTGCATCGATCGCCGTCCAGGTACCCACGGTAGTATGCGTGCGAAAGCGCTTGCCAAAGTAAAACTTGTCCTGATGCCAAGGGAAACCCAGACCGATCTTTGGCGCCTTTCAGATAAAGAGATTGTTGATGCCGAGTATATCTGGTCCCAGCAGGTCGATTAGTGGATCGGTTAGGCGTGGATCGCGGACACGTTCAAGGAATTCAGTTAGATAACAGCTAGGGTGATGAATCTTGTGCATCGCGTAGATGCCGTCACGCTGAACCTTGCCGTCGTCGACTTGGGCATTGCGATCGATATGCGGCGTCGGCATCTGACGCCGACCGGCCACCACGTCTTCGGCGACTTGGCGGAGGGCGTCGTTCTCTTCCGGAGTAAAGACGTTTTCGCGGACGATGAAGCCGTCACGCTGCCATTGGGTTAATTCATCTGGAGAAAGAGCGAAGGAATACATACTACAGTTTGTTTACTCGCTCTGAATGGGCGTATAACCTGGCACAGATTCGGTCAAAAGAGACCTAACTTGGGTGTCATCTTGCGTAAAAGCGCTGCTTATTAGCTCTTCAACAGCGCACTCATCGTATAGCGCGTTCCCGCCCATATCAGTCTGCGTGAATATCATCGGCCCAACTCGACGCATACTTTCTTCTTCAGGATCTGTATAGAGTCGCTCTAATAGTTTTTCTCCGGGCTGTAAACCAACGTATTCGTAGTGCACGTCATCGTGTGGATTCAAACCAAGAGATTTGACCAATCCATCAGCCAGCGCACCGATGGTAATAGGTTCCCCCATATCCAGAATCGCCACCTCACCACTTAGTGCTTCTTTAGTAGCACAGAATACGGTTTGCGTCGCATCTTCGATATCCATGTAAAAGCGCTGTGCATTTGAATCGGTGATAGTAAGTCGTCTATCGTTCCGGGCCTGCTGTTCAAAAAGGGCTACGACATTACCCGAACTTCTAAATACATTACCAAAGCGTACGCTCACTAGACCTGTTACGCTATTTTGTGCGTGTTGCCTGAGCATACACTCACATAGTTTCTTCGTTGCGCCCAGTATACTGGTCGGCTCAACCGCCTTATCCGTCGAAATCGATACGAGTCGCTCTACCCCAACTTTCTGACAGGCTTGCATTACATTTTGGGTTCCTAGCACATTATTAAGCACAGCTTGGTATGGAAATCGTTCCAGCATATTGACGTGTTTGTAGGCTGCCGCATGAAATGCTACGTCTGGTTTATGAAGTGCAAACGTATGCTCCAGTTGTTGAAGATTTTGTATATCGACCAGCGCGAGATCGAAGTCTATATCTGGATAGGCACAGAGACGGCGACTAACAGAATAGAGCGAATGCTCCCC
>CAXGPR010000222.1:0-1710 GCA_964011675.1 uncultured bacterium | reverse complement strand
CCGGCTAGTTCGCTACAAAGCGTCCCATGCTTTTGGCGCCAAAGCGCGTATAGCGACGCGATTCACTGAAGGCAAATGCATGCGCGGCTCGTTCCAAGACGTGGGGTCTTCGGGTTTGTAGCCCAAGCGCTTAAACGCCAAATCGGTCCACTCTTTAGCAAAGGATCGATCAAAGCAGCCGCGCACGACGATGTGCCCCTTTTCCATAAAGTGATCTCTATCTTCCTGCGTAAGCGTTTGATATGCGCTGGTCATGTAAAGGCTCCTGCAATATAACAGAATGCAGGGATGATAGATGCACGGCTGGGGCTTGTCAACGCAGTGCAGCGTCACGATCAATTGGCTATACCCAAGGGCCCCGTATTGCCAGCGTGATACCCGACTTCTGAATGTTGGCATATAGCGTCTGGCCGTCGGGCGAGAAAACGGATCCCGTAAGTTCAGAATGGTTGTAGGCGTTGTGGCCCAGCTTGTAAAACTGGCCCTCAGGAGTGACGCCGACCAGATACTGATTTTCGGGGCCGTCTTCGCATAGGACGACGTCGCCCCAAGGAGCTATCGTTAAATTGTCGGCCATATCTACGATGCCTCCGTCGTTGGGCTCTACAAAAAGCTCCAAACGCCCCGGTTGCTTTTCCTCTTCGGGCGTGCCTTCAACCGGGCTGGGCATATAGCGCCACACTTGCCCCTTGCGATTGGGACCGCCGCTGGTGCAGGCAAAATAGACCGCTTCCCGTCCGTACCACATGCCTTCGCCACGGGCAAACCGCGCCGCACCTTGCGCGAAACCGCGCAGCCGTAAATCATCCTTGGGTGAGTACACGTCTTCCATATCGATCCAGCGCACGGCCATGGTCTGTCCGGGCAATACCAGAGTTTCTTTCCAGTTGCGCGTGTCGAGGCCGGGTGCATCGATTACGACCAGCGCCTGCAGGCGGCCACCAGCGGCTAGGTTGCCCTTCTCGTTGGGTATGTAGCGATAAATGAGTCCGTCGCCGCGGTCTTCCGTCTCGTAAACGATGCCGGACTGTGGGTCAATGGCTACGGCTTCGTGATTAAAGCGTCCCATGTCGCGCAGCGGAACGGGTTGAGCTCGGCTAATTTCACTCCGTGCCGGTACTTCAAAGTTGTATCCGTGGTCTTGCTCATACTGATCGTCCGCGAGTAGGACGGTCTCTTCACAGGTAATCCACGATCCCCAAGGCGTGGGTCCACCTGCACAGTTGCGTACGGTGCCAGCCAGGCTCATGAACTGACGCTCGACCTGACCTTCCGGGCTGATAACAACGGTTGTAGTTCCGCCCAAGGCTGGATCGGTTCCGCGACCCCAGTCGTAAAATTCTCCTCGGGGTATTTTATCAATCCACTGGTTGTTTTCACCAAAGGCACCCGCCTTTTTCGCCCCAGCTGTTAGCTCGTGGTTTCGCACCAGCAGCGTACGGTTGTTGGGACCGACAAAGGTAGCCATTGCGTCGGGTTCACCGGGCAGCAGCAGACCGTCGTCCATGGCGTCGCCTATACGGGAAATGATTTGATAGGAGAATCCCTTGGGCAGATCGAAAACGCCTTCTGGATCAGGAACTAGTGGACCGTAGCCGTATTCGACAGATGAGGGGTCGGCCCACAGAGCGTGGCGCTGCAGTCCGGCAAAGCCGACCGTGACGGCAGCGGCTGCTTTGAGGAAATGCCTTCTCGAAACCATACGTCCTC
>CAXGPR010000221.1:0-1713 GCA_964011675.1 uncultured bacterium | reverse complement strand
ACTTCTAGCGAGCCATCTCCATCAAAATCTCCGGCCAGAGCCATGTCGAGATTTCGCGTGCCCACTAAGTGTGACGTAAAACCGCTCAGCTGGGCAACGGTTTCCATCTTTTCTCCTTCGAGCGCATAAAATTCTACGACGCCACCAATGTGGGGTGTGCGGACAACTACTAGCTCGCGGTTGCTCCCTGTAAAACCAGCACATGCAATGACATGGCGCCAGCTAAAACCGCGCCCTACAGGCGGACCTAATGCACGCTGGGTCCCATCTTCGTCAAATAATACAACACGGGCACTTGCGCGCTCTTCACTGAGCGTAACGACGATCTCGCGCGCTCCGTCACCGTCCCAATCGACCCAAAGAGGCGCAAGCCCTTCGGCAACTAGAGGCGACCGGAATTCGACCTGCAAATCTATACGAAGCGCGCCGAAAGTAGAAACGATGGCAACACCGCCTGCCTCTATTATATCGCCTAAAATGCCGTGTTCATAGCGCGTAGTGGGACGATTGTAAAACGCCAGTCTTCCCAATTCGTCGACCAAAAGGCGCGCATCGGGCAGCGCGTCAACAGACAATCGATCTTCACCATGCCCAGATAGTACAACTAAATCGCCTCTGTAATCGATTAATGCAATCCGCCCATCGGGTAAAATGACAGGGTGAGAAAAAGGAGCTGCTGAGGTATCGCTACCCAGTAAACGGGCGCGTAATCCCCCTTCGATACGCAGCGCAGGGGGCATGCCGATAGACATCCGATCATCACCGACTCCAATCGGTGCATACACTCTGTCTGCTACGCGAAAAGCCTGCACACGGCCATCGCCTAAGATGGCTACCCATATGCTACTTTGCCCTGTAGACGCTGCTACAAGCCATTCGGGCACTCCATCCAGAGGAATATCTAGAGGCGGCGCTTCGGGTAAGATGCCCCATCCATCGACAAGACGATTCCCATCTGCGCGGTAATGCGTGTAGGCGGCCATTTGTATATCGCCAGATCTCACCTCAGCCCCAACAGAATCTGCGGTCGATCGCACCGCTCCCTCACCACAACCCCACTCCAACAGCGCCCATACTATAACGCCCAATAACTTAGCCGGCCGCATATTGCCCAAACTAACATCTGAGCTATTTTCTCTTAGTGAATGCAATGATACATCTCCAAAAAGCATATGGATAACTAGGTTACTAGCATGACCGAGATTGCAAGCAGACCACAATATCAACCACCGGTAAATGAACTTAGTCCTAGCCAAACATCTTTTACCCCCGTTGAAGACGTAAACCGCGCGATCGGCCGCTGGCTCCTCTTTGTATGCACGCTCATTCTCATCCTCATTATTTTTGGAGGCTGGGTCCGCCTGACTCGCTCAGGCTTATCTATCGTGGAATGGAACGTCATCACCGGCATCATTCCTCCACTCAACGAGACCGACTGGCAAAACGAATTCGATAAGTACAAGCAATCTCCAGAATACGAGAAGATAAACTTTAACATGCCTCTGGACGAATTCAAGTTTATTTATCACATGGAGTTTTGGCACCGCTTCCTAGGCCGGATAGCCGGATTAAGCTACGTGTTGCCACTGCTTTACTTTTTGCGAAAAGGAGGTATCCCACGCGCACAGTTGCCCATCTACGTCGTCATAGGCCTCTTATTCGCTCTTCAAGGTCTCATCGGCTGGCTTATGGTCAAGAGCGGTTTAGAAGATC
>CAXGPR010000220.1:0-1832 GCA_964011675.1 uncultured bacterium | reverse complement strand
AGCAGATCGCGGATATTGATTTCTGCCATTCTCTCTACTCCTGTCGTGTTATGCCTCCGTCTTCATCTCCTACAAGCAGAATACCCGCAGGCAAAGCCCGCGGGCACACTTCTGCACATATCCGAAGACGTGTGAATTTATTGCAAAATGACTATCGCTTGGAAAACTGAAACCGCTTGCGAGCGCCGGCCAAACCGTATTTCTTGCGCTCTTTTTCTCGCGCGTCGCGGGTCAGAAATCCCGCCTTCTTTAGCGTCGTACGCATTTCGGGATTAAACTTAATCAGTGCTCGAGCAATGCCCAAACAGGCTGCACCAGCCTGACCACGAAGCCCACCACCACGGGTGGAAATATGGATGTCAAATTGATCGCGCGTCTCAGTAAGATCTAACGGCTGCACGAGAATCATTTCGAGTGCACCACGCCTCAGATAATCATTAACGGCACGCCCATTCATCATTATATTACCAGAACCCGGGCGCAAATAAACGCGAGCGACGGACGTCTTGCGACGACCAGTGGCTTCGTAGCTTTCTCCAGCCATTACCCCTCTACCTCTCGTTGATGATCAAGCAATTTAATTACTGTATGTCCAGCGGCTGTGGCTGCTGGGCTTCATGCCGATGATCTGGACCGGCATAAACGCGAAGCTTCTTAATTAGCTGACGACCTAAACGGTTGTTCGGTAACATACCCCAAACGGCTTTTTTAAGAATTCGATCAGGATGTTCGTCCATCATCCGCTCGTAGCTCGTCGTGCGTAAACCGCCGGGGTACCCCGTGTGCCGGTAGTACACTTTCTTTTCGGCCTTGTCGCCCGTCACACGAACCTTGTCGATATTAACTACAACGACATGATCTCCCATATCCATGTGAGGAGCATAAGTGGGCTTGTGCTTGCCCTTTAGCACGTGTGCAATCTTCGAAGCCATCCGCCCAAGCACTTTGTCTGTAGCGTCGACAATGTGCCACTGGTGGTCTATATCATCGGCTTTGGGAGAAAAAGTTTTGTTACTCATGCTATCCATTTCGCAAATGCACGTAATAGTAGATCACGCGCAAAAAGTGCCCTTATAAATTAAGTGGTAAAAAGTAAATGCGTTGCGTTTGCTTGTCAAGCCCTTAGCCGTCGCCGAATGAATAGGATACCGAATCCAAAGACGAACGCACCAAAGAGAACTTTATTATACTGATTGAGCAGTTCACTCACCTCACCCCAGTTTTGCCCGAGGAGCAAGCCTACATAAAGTAAGAGCCCGTTCCAAAACATCATACTCAGCCCCCCTGCAAATAGGACACGCACAGACGACATCCTACCAAGTCCCGCTGAAATAGCCACCACCGAACGAACACCCGTCAAAAAGCGATTGGCTAAAATAAGCCAAAAACCGTAGCGGGCTAGCCACCTTTCTGCTCGCTGCAACCCCTCAGAGGTAAAAAAACGCCCACCGCACCCTTCAAAGATCGACCGACCATAGCGCATTCCCATAAAAAACATAAACATAAACCCGAAAACTCCACCGCTAACCGTCGTCGCAAATACAGGTGTAATATCCCATATTCCTCTGCCCACGAGATAGGCACTGAAAACGACGACTGTATCCCCAGGCACGGGCGGGACGACGTTTTCCAAGAACGCACAGACGAATAGCAATCCATAAGCCAAGTACGGATTCATTTCTTCCAATACACCTACGAGTTGACCAAAAAGCTCGTCCATTACAGCTATGTCCTCACTAACGCCACGGCCTGGGAAGCCATACCCTCTTCTCTGCCAACAAAACCCAAGCGCTCTGTGGTCGTAGCCTTGATTGAAATGGCCGTTTCCTTGA
>CAXGPR010000219.1:0-1833 GCA_964011675.1 uncultured bacterium | reverse complement strand
AACGCATGGCAGGCAAGGCGGGATTAGTCAATGCCGATGCAATTCCTGGCGTCGTTTATACGCATCCAGAGTTGGCTAGCGTGGGGTTGACAGAAGAGGCTGCAAGAGCTGCAGATCACGAGGTGGCAGTTGGTAAATATCAATTTCGGGCCAACGGGCGTGCCCACGCTATGGGAGAGACTGATGGGCTGGTTAAAATCGTTGCCAATGCGCAGACAGACCGCCTGCTCGGCCTACATATTTTGGGTGCGCAGGCGTCCAGTCTTATTGCCGAAGGCGTGCTAGCGCTTGAGTTCTCCGCGAGTGTTGAGGATATCGCCCGCACGGTGCACGCTCACCCAGCTCTTTCTGAGGTGATAAAAGAAGCAGCTTGGTCCTTGGCTGAATAGGGTACTTAGATGGCAGGTAAACATGAGGCGACATGCGTGCCGCAGCCTGCACCGGACAACGGTTACGCACGCGATCACGTCGACCTGCTGCTGTCAAACTATCGCCGTTGGCTCAAGCGCGACCTGAGTCCATCGCTCTTTGCGAAAGAGAACCTATCTGAGGCTGAGGCGCTTTTTACCGCGGACTTCGCCCTCGTTTCACACGGTGTAGAAACCGATCCCCTTTTTAACTACGGCAATCAGACGGCACTACGGCTTTTTGGGCTCGAGTGGGAATCCTTCGTTTGCCTACCTTCGCGCAAATCAGCCGAGATGCCCAACCGGCAAGAGCGGGCGCGCCTGCTAGATTCGGTCTATACGCAGGGGTTCATTGATGACTATACGGGCATTCGCATTTCCGCTAGCGGTCGTCGTTTTCGTATTGATAGGGCAACAGTATGGAACTTGGTGGACCAAGAAGGGCACTATCGCGGCCAAGCAGCCTGTTTTGATGCCTGGGTTTTTATCTGATTTCAAGAAGTGTGTACTCGCACACTGTGGTTTAGCGTAGGAATTAGACTACCTGGCTTCATAGAATGCGGGGACGCGTTGTATTGTCATTAACTGGCTGAGTTCTGTAAGAAATTTGGGAAGGTAGGAGATGAGATATGCAGCTGAGTCATGAGGAACTGGAAGAGGGGGTGGTGCTGGCGCTGGATTTTGACAAGTTAGCAAAGGTGGCTGCCTGTGGGCAGGCACTAGTCCCCGTCGCCGTACAAGATGCCGACAGTTTAGAGGTTCTTATCGTCGCCTACGTCAATCGAGAAGCATTAGATTACACCATAGAGCACGGTGTGGCAGCGTTTTGGAGTACGTCGCGCAATGAGCTGTGGATTAAAGGCGCCACTTCGGGAGATTTCTTAGACTTGACTGAAATTCGCGTTAACTGCGAGCAAAATTCGTTACTTTACCGCGTGAGGCTACGTGGTGAAGGGGCTTGTCATACTAAAGTGGACGGGCGTGCAAGATCTGGATGTTATTATCGGAAAGTGGTCGACAAGGAACTCAAAATGGTGGATTAGTGCGCGTATAGGCGGGTAGGCAGACGACTTGCCATGGTAGTCGTTTGCAGCATACATACAGCGCATAAGAGGAGATAAAATGCAGGTCGATTTAGACGGGAAAGTGGCGTTAGTCACGGGCGGGTCTCAAGGTATAGGGCGCGCAATCGTCCAGCAGTTGGCTGATAACGGGGCGCACGTTTGCATTGTCGATGTTGATGGTGAGGGGGCCAAGCTGGCTGCCCGTGAGATCGGTGGCTGCTCGTGGCTGGGAGATGTAGTCGATGTGGAAAGAATGCGACTGATTGTAGAAGAGATTGTCCGCGCGTACGGTGCGCTACACATTGTGATTAACAATGCCGGCATAAATACCGGCGGTGGTCGCTTGCCGATTCACGAATTTG
>CAXGPR010000218.1:0-1840 GCA_964011675.1 uncultured bacterium | reverse complement strand
GTGTGGTTAGAATGTGGATGATTCGGTATACTTGTCCAAATTATTTTCCCGATGCGCAGGCACTTCCACTTTCGCCCTAAGCCCGTCTGCGTGCGCTGGCAGCTCGTCCCGAGGGGCGTTTGCTATTAGAGACGAGTGCCTACTCGCCACGCGAATTTGTGCAGCGCGAATTTCGCCATCCGCTTATTCGGGCAGGCCTGCTATTTTTTAGAAGCATCACCTACACAGTATTGTATGATTGCTGCTCGATCTCCTAAAATAACCGTTAGAGGTCAGAATATCGTGCTAGCCTACAGCGAGGAGTATACCCGCCAATGAGTGATTCCATACAGTGGTCCGCCGTGAATACGTTGACCGTAGAGGGTAGGGGGTTCGACGACGTGGAGAACTTTTATGATCGTCTGCCTGCTCGTGCCCAAGGTAGTGTTCCCGACCCGGTGTGGAATCTGAGCCGTGACAGCGCGGGGATCTGCGCGCGTTTTAACAGTGACGCAACAGCCCTCCACGCTAGATGGACGCTACGCAAGAAGCGTCTAGCGATGGAGCATATGCCGGCCACGGGTGTCAGCGGTCTCGATCTATATGTGCGCTTAGAGAATGCTTGGCGCTGGCTGGCCGTGGGGCAGCCGACAGGGCAGACCAACAGCGTACAGCTGTGTGCGAATTTGCCTCCTGGCGTGCGCGAGTACCTACTTTACCTGCCGCTCTACAACGGTGTGCAGGAGTTGGCCGTAGGCGTGCCAGAAGGAGCCCTCGTAGCGCCTGCTTCTACTTCGCCGCACAGGCCAATTGTCTTTTACGGTACTTCCATTACGCAGGGAGGTTGCTCTTCGCGCACCGGTACCTGTCACACGGCGTTCCTGGGTCGTTGGCTAGACTGGCCAGTCGTCAACCTGGGCTTTTCGGGCAACGGCCACATGGATCGGTCGGTCGTCGAATTGATGGCCGAGATCAATGCGGCCGTCTACGTGATTGACTGTCTGCCCAATATGAAGGGAGATCTAGTGGCCGAACGCGCCCCAGAGGTCGTGCATCTGCTGCGCGCCGCGCGGCCGGATACGCCCATTGTGCTCGTAGAAGATCGCACCTATGCCGACGCCTTCTTGCACGTGGATCGAGCCGAGTCCAACCGCGCCAATCGTGCTGCGCTGCGCCAGGTTTACGCATCCTTACAGGACGAAGGTGTAGACAATTTACACTACTTACATGGCGATCAGTTGCTGGGTGCTGACGGCGAAGACACGGTCGACGGCTCGCACCCAACAGATTTGGGCTTTATGCGTCAGGCCGAGGCGTTTTATCCTCTGCTGAAATCTATTGTGAATACTTAAGGATTAAGATTCCGGGATAGTCTGAGTGTATGGACGGCGAATTCTGATTGATAATGCGCCATAAACATGTGTAATGTTTGAGGTATATTTGGCCGATTGTCATATGTATACATCTTTAGCTGAAGTGGTGGCACGAATCAGGCGTTTGTTTTGGTTTCGATTATGATCCGCCCGGTAATTCCGGTCCTTGTTTCACCGACGTAAATCAGTGTGCTAATGGACAGGGAAAGCGAATAGCGCTGGCACTCTTGCGCGGTTGGGCCGAGATCGCTCACGAGTTATCCGCAGCCACCCAGGGATTTCATACCGATCACGCCTATACGTTACCAAATTAACATGGTGCACACACAGCGCCACCTGCTACTCCCAACTTCAGCAATGGGATTAAAAACAAAGCAGCAATTACTGCCACAAATATAAAGACCCCGCGTTGATTTGAACGTTTCTCCTTTACGTTTTCGGCATTATCGCCATTTTGACTTAAATAAGTATATCTTTGTCCTTCTGTT
>CAXGPR010000217.1:0-1938 GCA_964011675.1 uncultured bacterium | reverse complement strand
ATACTGAATTAGGATTTTAATATGTCGAGACGTCACCGTGCTGAAAAACGCATCGTTCTTCCGGATGCAAAATATAAGGATCTTACTGTTAGTAAATTTATGAGCTGCCTTATGTATGATGGAAAGAGATCTATTGCTGAAACTATAGTGTACGGTGCTTTTAATAAAATAGAGGAACGGACGGGCCAACAACCCATATCTGTCTTTCATGAAGCACTAGATAACATCAAGCCGATGGTTGAAGTTAGGTCTCGCAGAGTTGGGGGTGCCACTTACCAAGTTCCGGTTGAGGTGCGCAATGACAGAGCACAAGCGTTAGCAATTAGGTGGACAATCGATGCTGCGAGAAAACGCTCAGAGAACACTATGGTAGACCGCTTGTCGGGAGAGCTGCTTGACGCGGTAAATAACCGAGGCACAGCCGTTAAAAAGCGAGAAGACACGCACAAGATGGCCGAGGCTAACAAAGCTTTCTCGCATTATCGATGGTAACGTAAGGAATAATTAAAATGAGCAGAAGCTACTCCCTCGATCGCTACCGAAATATAGGCATAATGGCCCACATTGACGCTGGCAAAACAACTACAACTGAGCGAGTTCTGTATTATACTGGCCGTTCATATAAGATAGGTGAAGTGCACGACGGTAACGCCACCATGGATTGGATGGAGCAAGAACAAGAGCGGGGTATTACTATAACTTCTGCCGCCACAACTTGTCATTGGAATGATTACCAAATTAATATAATAGATACGCCCGGGCATGTTGATTTCACTATTGAGGTGGAGAGAGCGCTTAGGGTGCTCGACGGTGCTGTAGCTGTATTTGACTCGGTCGCGGGTGTAGAACCTCAGTCCGAAACAGTGTGGCGGCAAGCGGATAAATATAATGTCCCAAGAGTATGTTTCGTGAATAAGATGGACAGAATTGGGGCGGACTTCTACCGATGCGTCTCAATGATAGTTGATAGATTAGGGGCTGTCCCGTTAGTTACCCAGTTGCCCATCGGAAGTGAAGCTGATTTTGTGGGAGTTGTAGACCTCATATCAATGAAGGCAATTAGGTGGTTGGACGAGAGCCTGGGTGCTAAATTTGAGGTAGTGGATATCCCGGAAGATTTGCTGGATAGAGCCACCGAATATCGTTCTAATCTCGTAGAGCTAGCTGTAGAGCAAAACGAGGAGGCATTGGAAGCCTATTTAGAAGGAGAGGAGCCCAATCCTGAAACGCTGAAAAGTTGCATAAGACAAGGCACAATTAGTGGTGCGTTCGTTCCAGTTCTATGCGGCTCTGCGTTCAAGAATAAGGGTGTGCAGCCCCTGCTGGACTCGGTAGTAGATTATTTGCCGTCTCCTTTAGATGTAGAAAGTGTAAATGGCGTATTACCCAACACTGAAGAAGAAGCAGTTAGAAAAAGCGATGACTCAGAACCGTTTTCTGGTTTAGCGTTTAAGATAATGAATGATCCCTTCGTTGGTTCTCTAACATTCTTGCGTATCTACTCTGGGGTCTTGCAATCCGGCAGTACAGTAACGAATACTGTAAAAGACAAAAAAGAACGTATTGGTCGAATGCTTCTTATGCACGCCAATAGTCGTGAGGATATCAAAGAGGCCCGTGCCGGGGATATCGTGGCCCTAGCGGGGTTGAAAGACACAACAACTGGGGACACCTTGTGTGATCCTCAAGCGCCAGTAATTTTGGAGCGAATGGAGTTCCCTGACCCTGTAATCGAAGTAGCTGTGGAGCCAAAAACTAAAACGGACCAAGAAAAGATGGGCACTGCCCTAGCGCGTTTAGCAGCAGAAGACCCCTCCTTTCGTGTCACATCGGATTATGAAAGTGGGCAGACCGTCATAAAAGGAATGGGAGAACTCCATCTGGAAATCCTTGTGGACCGAATGAGAAGAGAGTTTAAGGTTGACGCAAACGTTGGCG
>CAXGPR010000216.1:0-2011 GCA_964011675.1 uncultured bacterium | reverse complement strand
GTCGCTGGCCAGTCGCTTACGCCAGAGTTTTGAGCAACTCTTTGATGCACATTTTGCTATCTATTTAGATGCGCTAGCCGCAGCACGGGAGCGCGTTCGCAGTAAAGTCGGCGACCGAACGACGCGCTTCGCTCTTTTGCGTGCACTTGTTCGAGGTTTCTCAATTGAAGGTACGCTTCGCTATCCCCCTCATTGGCAACGCCGAGTCGATGCGCTACTGAAATGTGAACTAACGCACTGCAACGACGAGAAACAGTGCTGCCAGGACTGCCCACTGCACTCTGAGGCCTGATTTTTCAATTTATCTTCAGAGCACAGCCTGATATCCACTGCAAACCGTAACGCTAGCGCACAACAGCTACCTTGTCTTTTCGTAGTAGCGTTCCATCGGCATCATGAATGGTATACATGTATACGCCGCTACTGACCAGCGCGGCTCCAAAGTCGCTCAGAGACGCTCCGTTTACGCCCAGCCAAAGTACTTCGTTGGCGCGTGCTCCTAATCGCCGTTGGCGCGCATCGTCTTCCCGCGCTAACCAGACCAATTCACCCGTCGGCGCATATACGCGCACCTCAGCCTTAAATGGGACGCCGCTAAAGCGCAGCGTCCCATCGGATCGAAGCCGAAATGGATTGGGAAACACGACGATATCTCGCTGTGGAATGAGGCTGACATATTGAAAAGTGCGATTATCTTCAAGCGTTACTTCATCTTCACTGGCCTCGACCTCGACGAGAAATAGCTGTTCACCAAAACGCCCCCAAGAAAAACTTACTTCTGTACCGCCACCTGAAACCAATCCGCCCGCAACGCGAGTCTCATAGACGGGTTCACAGTCTGTTGAATCGAGCTGACACTGTGAGACACGAATCGCAAAGCTTTCCGTCAACGCACCAAAACCCGCATTGCCAACGCGCACGCGCAGGTTATCTTCACTGTCTCCCCTCAAATCTCCGTTGTAAACGGCGAGATTCGGCTTACCTAAACCCACTCCATACTGCGCCAGAGTCGCAACAGCCAGCCGTGTCACACGCTGCATCAAGCCATAGTTTAGGCTGTCCGGAAGGTCGACCATCGAATGATATTGCGCGTTTATGCGATAGTCGCCACGACGCACACCCACCGTCGTCGTATCCGTTGGCAGGTAGTTCTCAATACCTAGGATTGCGTCATAACCACGCGCCCAAAATGGAGCATGGTCACTCAGACCGGCTCCCGCATCCTCGAGTACGTCGACCTGCAGCCCAATATCATATAGTCCGTTTACCGAGCGCATGGCTTCTACAAGCCACAGTGATCCGGGATTGCTGACTAGCTCTAAGCGCTCAGACAGATCGTTAAAACCGATCATATCGAAGTTGAACACACCGAGTATGCGATCGTTGTTAAGGAGCGCCTCTTCGGCATAGGCACGACTTCCAAAAAGACCTAATTCCTCGCCGGAAAATGCGATAAATTTTATTGTCCAGGGAAACGTCTGACCAGCCAACGCGCGCGCACTTTCCAGAACGAGCGCAACGCCACTGGCGTTATCATCGGCACCCGGTGCAGGATCTTCTCGCCAGTTCCATCCAACAGAGCGCACAGCCGTTGCATCATAGTGTGCACACAGGACGTAGTATCCGGCATTCGGATCCGATCCGGGCAGCGTGGCCACCACGTTAAACGCCGTGCTATCAACCTTATCGATCCCCTCTTTATTTTCCCTCACGCGCGATCGAGCCGTGCTTTTGCTAATCGGAAATGCCTGTAGATCAACCGCCTGGTCTCCGAGCGCAGCGGCGAACTCACTCCGTATATACTCAGTCGCTTCCCGCATGTCTGGGTGGAGAACAAAACGACTGCGATAGTTGCCCGGCACGCTGCCGGCCTGAGGATCAATCAACGCCAAGACCTCTACGTCTCGCTGCAGTCGATCGGTATCAATACCTTCGAGCAAACCACGCACGACATCGGCAGATTCCTGTTGAACAGCTTTAGCATAAGACTGCTTACCGAGCCAGCCTTGCA
>CAXGPR010000215.1:0-2121 GCA_964011675.1 uncultured bacterium | reverse complement strand
CCGTGTCTCCCATGCCCGTGGATGGGGGATGGGGTCTGCGCGTGCACTGGCTACGCTAAGTTGACAGAGCGCCCGGGGCGGAAATATTCTATCTTCTAATGGAACTTCGTCTACAGATTCGTATCTCATTGGTTTTGGAGCCGGGCGGCATTGAAACAGACAATCTATAAGCTGGGAGCGCAGGGTAGTTCAATCTACCGCTTTTTGCTCGTGCTCCTGTTGGCATATGGCAGCGGAGCTTCGGCGCTTTGTAGCTCGTGTGCCGCACCGCAGATTATGGCGTGTAAGGCGAGCGCTGATGCGTCATTGCGCCTGGACTGTTGCTGCGGTGCTGCCGTCTGTGGAGATCTAGAGCAGCAGTCTCCATCCAATCCCGCTGTAGAGATTTATCCCAAGGTCTTGTTTGCACTACCTGCAGTGCAAAACGATAGAGCTCTGGCTGCTCAGTCTTTGCCGTCTCTGGCTGCGCCTATCAAAGATTCCGTCCCACCTCCTCTGTTTCAACTCTACTGCTCGTTTCTCATTTGAACTAGCGCCGTACGCATCCAATTGTTTTATCGTGTTGGGGCCCTGTGGTCTCAATGTTTGAGGCTTAGTTTATAAAAGTGGGAATCAGTGTATGATTGCGTTAATGCGTGTAATAGCCCTCTTTTTTTTCTCTCTCAGTGCAGTATCTGCACAGGACAGCGTGCTCGAAATATGGCAGCGTGAACAGGTACGTGGCGTAGGGAGTTCTGCGCTTCGTCCGTTGGTCAACCTGCAAGATTACGTGCACTACGCCCAGTTATACAATGCTAACATTGAAGCGGCCTTGTGGGGCTGGAAGGCTGCGATTGACGATGTAGAAACGGCGCGTTCATGGTCAGATCCGCACGTTGCTCTAGGTCACTTTGTGCGATCAATAGAAACGCGCGATGGTCCCCAGCAACAGCGCTTCAGCGTTGCTCAGGCGATTCCTTGGCCCAGCGAGTTGGACGCACGAGGTATAGTGGCGTTGGCCGCTGTCCATGCAGAGCGATGGCGCTATGAGGAGCGTCGCGCCGACGTGGCTGTCAGAGTGATAGAGGCTTATCTGGATTGCTATTACCTAGAGCGGGCAATTGAGATTACAGAGGGCAGTATGCAGCTGGTCGAATACGTAGAAGAAGTCCTCCGGATGCGCTATCGTAGCGGAGAACAGGAGCACGGTGATTTGATGAGTGTGCAGGTTGAGCTCGGCCGAATGGAAGACCAGCTCAGTTCACTGCGCGATGAACGCATGCCTGCAGCCTCTTTGCTCAACTCGTTGATAGGCCGTCCGTACGATGCGGCAGTCGCAGCGTTGGATACGCCGGTGGTTGCGCAGTTAGAGACCGATTCTTTGCACGTTTGGGCTCTGCGCCACAGTCCGCATATACAGATGTTGCGTGCCGCTCTGAGGCAGGCCCAGGGTGGGCTCGAGCTATCCGAAAAGGAACGCTACCCGGACTTGACGGTAGGCGTTGATTATGTGCGAACGGGTGAACGGGCAGTGGCTAGCGGCCGAGATCCGTTAGTCGTAATGGCGACGGTTAAACTGCCCGTCTGGCGTGATAAATATCGCGGGCGAGAGGATGCGGCTATATCGCGCTACCAGGCGGCGCGTTCGGCCCTACTGGGCGGGGAACGTGAGCTGCTGGCCGAGTTAGAGGGCGCACTTTTTGGCCGGCGAGAGAGTATGCGCAAAATGGCCTTGTATGGAGGCGACTTATTGGCCAAGGCCGAACAGGCCTTTAGCGTGACGCAGCAGTCCTTTACGGCTGGACGCAGCGGGTTTCTTGAGTTGATGAGTGCTCAGCGAACGCTGTTAGAATTTCAGCTTGCACACGAGAGGGCAAGTGTTGAGCGGATGCGACACGAAGCGCGTATACAGCGCTTGGCCGGACAGCGTATGCCCAGTCGCAGCGTCATAGAGAAGGAGTTATTGCGCCATGATAGGTAGAGTGAAAATCGTCCTCATAAGCGTAGCGGCACTGTCGATCGGATGGTGGCTTGGCATTCGGTTTGGTTCGGTTGAAGACGAACGGTATGACGCAGAAACCAAAACGGAGACAGAAGCACAGGCGTGGACGTGCTCAATGCATCCACACATACGCCAACCCG
>CAXGPR010000214.1:0-2138 GCA_964011675.1 uncultured bacterium | reverse complement strand
CAACGAATTTACCTATCTCCTGGAACCTCCGTGCTGCCAAGGCACGTTTTTCCTTCGGGTCTTTTTCTGGGAATGCGAGTCGTAAATTTATATGAGTAATGCGACGCGATTTATGACTGAGATAAT
Organism: uncultured bacterium; assembly: GCA_964011675.1. Classification (GTDB taxonomy): domain Bacteria; phylum Latescibacterota; class UBA2968; order UBA8231; family UBA8231. The sequence goes on along the minus strand of CAXGPR010000214.1, from coordinate 2,012 downwards.
AAGCTAAGCGTCCCATGCCTCCACCAAGTAATCTCGCGGTTTGCAAAGGCAATAGGCGAAACACCGACAGAGCGAAGAGCGTGAAAAAGTAAGCTAGATTCTCAAGCCACCGCGATTTGGGCAATGCTGGCATCAGCAACCTTCTGTTAGAATCATAAATGGTAAGTGTGGTTGCATTAGCTGGTGACCAGTAGCATGCGGATAACCCAGTTAGCAATCACTTTCAAATCCATATCCAGCGATATTCCCATTGCACTGTTGCCACCTATCGATGCCTGCACAATCTTATACAGTCCTCTTCCAATAGCTTGCCTATTAATCTAACTATTGGCCAGTTAGACTTCGGGAATGACTTGGTTTCTGATTTTTTTCGGGAGCATACGTAAATTCAGCAGTAGCTACCAAGCGCACATTGGATACATTAACTCTTTCAGTAACTGTGCTCCTTGAGTTTCCAAATACCTCACGCCTGCGGGGATCAGCCACATAGCTGGGAAAAACAACATTGGCTGCCTATAGACTACTCTGGTTATTTTTGACCCCTCTGATCGTCTTGTGGTCTATCCAACAAATGGTGGCACGTTCTGGGGGACGACTGTATTTTCGGGAGAGATTCGGGCTATCTCTTGTAGGTAGTCGCCCTGCGCCTGTCTGGTTCCACGCGGCATCAGTAGGGGAGATCCGACTGGCCATGCCGCTGATCAATTCGGCAATCCATCATGGCGTGTTGGTTACATGCAATACTCCGGACGCATACAGGCTCGCTCTTCAAAGATGGGGAGATAGCGTCACAATCCATTACTGTCCCCTTGATTACGTGTGGTCTGTAAGACAGCTACTTCGCCAGTATCAGCCTGCTGTAGCATTTATTATTGAAACCGAACTTTGGCCAGAGCTTTACTTTCAGTGTGCTCAGCACAGTATTCCCATTCATATCGTCAACGGCCGAATCAGTAATAGAACCTACCAGTCTAATTTCCTTTTACGGATCTTTTACCGGCGAGCGCTGCAGACCGTCACCAAGGTGTGGGCAAGAAACTCTGAGGACAGACAGCGGTTCCTCGATATGGGATGCCCCCCCGACAAGGCAACAGCGGTTGGCAGCATCAAAATGACACGCCAAACGAAGCGTGCGATACCGGAGCATCCGTTGTTTGGCAAAGAGTTTAGCCTTGCCATATCAACTCATGCTAGTGAGGAACTTATTGTCGCTCGAGCCTGGCGAGCAGCTGCTGATAATCACCTACTTGTTATTATTCCTAGACACGCACAACGTGGCGCCTCAATCGCACGACTGCTCAAAAAAAACGGCTTGCGGGTGAGTCGCCGCACCGAGCACAAGATGCTGCCATCCGATACCGATATCTTGATCGCCGACACCCTAGGAGAGGTGGACGATTTCTGCGCCCACGCAAAACTCATCTTTATGGGAGGCTCAATGGTGAAACACGGAGGACATAATGTAATGGAGGCTGCGGCACGCGGTAAGGCGACTATAGTAGGTCCTTATACAGATAACTTTATGGATGAAGTGGAATACCTCAGCTCGAGAGGCGCGCTTGAAATAGCGAAAAACGAACAGGAATTAGCCTCCAAGTGGGCCGAAATATCTGGGGGCAACTCAGCGCGCCATCGCCTAGAGGCGGCTACAATTGCTGCTTTCCGCGACTTACCCGATCGAGTAGAGGAGTATATTGAACTCGTCGCTGCAGCGATTGATCGTCACCACGTAACAACCGACCTGTCACCTAGCCCCTTCCAGCCTTAATCAGGTTCGGCATCGTAGCCTGTAAGCATTCGACTCCACGCGCTATCGATGGCAACAGTAGACCCTGAAAGCTTGTCCAGCGAACGCCTAAGGCGTCGTAAGTTCTTCTGCTTCCATGAAGCGTTGGATCGGTGCCCCACCAGCCTGCCCCTATCAAAGTCAATCAGGTAGGTGCAGCCCTCTGCAAGCAAGATGTTGCTCGCGTTCAGATCACGATGCATTGCACCATACTCGTGGAAACGGC
>CAXGPR010000213.1:0-2142 GCA_964011675.1 uncultured bacterium | reverse complement strand
TCCACATGATCCTCTTTTTGTACTTTTAAATGTCATTTATATGTACAATTAAAATAAAAGCTTGGTAAAAAAAGTGTCTCCTCGGTGAGAAATAGAGTTTCGAACTAGCGTAGTGACACAATATGTTGTTATTCAGCCATTACGACGGCCCAACGAGTCAAATAATACAAATAATTGTACATAAAAACAATATTACATGTACATTTTGTATTTTTACTCACTGCTGCCAAGATATTAAAGACTGTCCCAGCAACGTGGAATGTCTTAATCACTGGACAATATACCGCTCATTGCTGGTGCTCGGCCTGCTGTGCGTGTGGATCACTGCCCGTCTCTTCACGCGCGAAAACGTCGTCTTCGGCTGGTAGGACGAGCGTTCGGCTGGTTCGTCGAGAAACTTCCCAAATTCCCGCGCAATGTCTTCTTCGCCGCCCGAGCTAAACCTCACCCGGTGCCAGTGCACGCAATCTCTTTCCCCAATGCATCCGTTTCCTAGATGAGCCAACCACCTTATATTGCCCCCCCATGACAGATGAACTCTTCAAGCGGCCCTTTCCCGCGCTCACGCCGGCCCAGCGCTACCATCTCGACGTCTACGGCTACGTCGTTGTTGAAAACGCGCTCTCCGAAGGGGAGACAGGTCGCCTGCTCGAGGCCATGCAGCGCCTCAAGCGCGACCTGCTAGCCAGCGGCGATCCCGCTTCCGCGCGCGTGCGTAACTGCTCCCTGTCGGCCCACAAGCCGCACCACCTGCACTTTGCCCACATTCTCGAAGCCGACCCAGCCATCTTCGACCACCTGACCCACCCGCGCCTAGTAGGTATGGCCGAAGAACTCGTCGGCGGCGACGTGCGCCTGGAAGAATCGGAGGCCGTTATTAATACGCGGGCGCCGGATACCGACGTTTCTGCGCCGCCGCGCTACGGTTTTCACGTAGGCACCTGGCCCGACATAGGCACCTACACGGCCAACGATCTCTACCACTGCACCTTTGTAAAGACGCTGACTAACCTGACGGAACTAGGACCGGACGACGGCGGCACGGTCTGCATCGCCGGCAGCCACAAAGTCGGCGGCCCGCGCGAGGCCATTATAGAAGCCGCCCAAGCCGATCCCTCGCTCATACACCAAGTCATTGCCCCAGCCGGCTCGACGCTGCTCTTTGGCGAGGCGCTGATCCACGCCACCGGCCAGATCCGGTCCGACCGCGAGCGTTGCATCGTGATTGGCGGCTACACACCGACCATGTTTCAGGCGTGGAACGGCCAGGAGCCCAGCGCCGAGTTTGTCGAGCAAACACCCGACCACTTAAAACCGCTTATCTCGGGCAGCCACAAGTGGCGCTGGCAGCAGCGCCGCCGCACGCTGGCTACGCCCGCCGAGGATATGTCATGAATACGGACGCCTGTTCCGCCTGGCTGGTGGGCGGCACGCTAGCCGCAACCAGCGGCATCCACGTCATACAGGGGCCCGGCCTCTACGGCGGTGCACCAGACGACGCATGGACGCGCATTGGTCACAACCAGGCCACCACCTTCCGCCTGCTGCGCGATAAAAAACGCGTCTTTCTGAGCGGCAACCACGGCCTCTACGCCTGGGAGCGCGGCGAGAAGCGTTGGCTACAGCTGCACGACGAAACACTAACGGAGATCCTAGCCGTTACGTCTACTAGCGGCGACCCCGGCCTCGTTGCCGGCTGTCCCTACGGCGTGGCCACGGCCACGCGCGATGCGCTGGGTGCAGCGCGCTGGACTTTCCATTCCGACGCCCTCAGCCCCGACGAGCGCTATACCAACGCGCTCCTCGTTGACCCCAACGACGAGCACCGTTGGCTAGCCGGAAGCGAGGCAGGCGTCCTCGTCTATTCGGACTCCGGCGCACACGCGACGCCGAGCGACCTGTGGGACGTGCCGGTGCGCGCGCTCTACTACACCCGCGACCGCTTTTGGGCCGGCGCCGAGCGCGGCGGCCTCTTCAGCAGCGAGGACGGACTCTATTGGGAACAGATGGGAGGCAATATAGAGGGCGCTGTTTACGATATAAACGAAGCCGACAACAGACTCCTTTCCGCCACGGGATACGGCATAGTCGCCGGCGATGCTGAGGGGCCCTGGCAGCGCTTGGGTCCGCGCATGCTCTTTG
>CAXGPR010000212.1:0-2144 GCA_964011675.1 uncultured bacterium | reverse complement strand
AAGGGGAGACAGCGCTGGTCGAGCGTTTGATGAAAGATTCTGGTTTTCACAACCTACAGGTCGTCGACGCGAGCGCGGACTTTTTGCGCGCACTTGAAGGCGTTGCCGAGCCCGAAGAGAAGCGCCGTCTGATTGGAGAAGAATTCTTGCTCGTGCGCGATCGCGCTTTGGCCCGTCTAAAGCTCGATCCGGAGGAATGGCTGCTCGGGCAGGGCACGCTCTACACGGACACCATAGAGTCAGGCGGCACGGATAACGCCGTCGTCATTAAGACCCATCACAATCGCGTGGGCGTTATTGAAGAGCTGTTGGCCGAGGGCAAATTGGTCGAGCCGCTCGACCAATTGTATAAAGACGAAGCCCGCGAATTGGGCGAAAAGTTGGGTCTGCCGCATCACTTAGTTTGGCGCCATCCCTTCCCGGGACCGGGCTTGGGCGTGCGCGCGCTGTGTAGCGATGGCGATGAGCGCGTGAGTGGGTTGGAAATGGCGCAGTCCGAAGCGCAAGATATGGCGGTGAAATATGGATTGGACTTAGAGATTCTACCCCTGCGCAGCGTTGGCGTGCAGGGTGACTCGCGGACTTATGCCCATCCCGCCGTCGTTTCGGGAAACAGCGATTGGTCAACTCTGGAGGAACTGTCGACCGAGCTGACCAACAGCGTTACTGCTATTAATCGCGTGATCTATTTACTGGATCCCCAAGATCGGCCGACACAGGTATTAAAGAAGGGTTACCTAACGCGCGACCGACTCGATCTGCTGCGAGAAGCCGACGCCATTGTAATGGACGCCCTTGAGCGTCACGACTTGCTGCGCGAAGTGACGCAGATGCCCACCGTGCTGGTGCCGCTGTCGTCGGATGGCGTGCAGGAGAGCATAGTACTACGTCCTATATCGACGGATGATTTTATGACGGCCCGCTTTAGCCAGTTGCCGAAAGTCTTTATCGACGAAGTCCGCGACCGCTTGCTGAGCTTAGAGGGGATTGAAGCGGTGTTCTACGATATTACGCACAAGCCGCCCGGTACGGTTGAGTGGGAGTAAGATACGTAGAATCAGATATTAATGGGGACCAACTTAAATAAAAGCAATTTCACATATTCACTAATTCTTTTATTTACGATGTGGTTGATGGGGATTTTTCTCAATACATAAAAAAATTCTACAAGCTTTCTCGCCTGTAATTACAGCAAAATCGTCTTTTGACCTGACGGTTGAAAGACGATTTTGTTGATCCGTTTCCTCAGATGATATCGGCAGTCTGAGGATCGACACAGACGCCCTGAGGACGCGTGCCCATTGGACGAGCCGGAAGCGCGTCGTACGACGTATAGGTAATATCGAGATAGGGCGTTTCTACGCAGCGATGGCCCTCGTAGCGAGAGTTCATCACGGCGTCGACAATCCCCGTGGTCAGCAGCGTGCGCTCGGGCGGGTAGGGCGCTCGAGCGCTGGCGAAAAAGCGTTGGATGTTCTGGCACAGATAAGAAAAGTGGGCGAAGGGGCCTTCGTTCTGAAGAAAGAATTCCACGCCGTGCACCTTGCCGTCGACGCGTGCGGCGTAGGCAAACTCCTGCATGTAGCCGCTGAGCATGAGAGTAGCCGCCTTGAGACCATCGGCATACTCGATAAGAAAAACGGCGGGTTCTTTAACGTGGTTTTCCATCGGTCCGTCTGGCTTGTTTATAATGGCACCGATGGCTGCATCGGCCAACTCGCGCGACCACAAGCCATCTCGACCGGCCTGCCAGACGGCCTCGCCTTCTAAGCACTGCACCGATTTTACCCCCTTTTCTCCTCCCGCTCGTCGCTCAACCATGCATTGCATGGTCTCAAGTGCGTGGTAGCCATATGCTTCTATGCCGCCATAGCCGATCGATAGGGCTTCCTCGACATTGGTATCCTTTTCATACTCCGTAAAGGGATTGCGCCAGCACAGAGGAAGACTTGAGCCGGCCATAAGAGGTATCTCTAACTCCTGAGCGCGATTCCACATCCACTGCGCGTCGGTAAAGTCGTAGGCAAAGTGCTTGTCGTTAAAGACGGGCACAGAGCGACCGCTCTCGCCAAAGACGCCAGCAATTTGTTCGAAAAAGTAGCGGCGAGGATACATGTGGCGACCGCGTTCGTTCCACGGGTAGT
>CAXGPR010000211.1:0-2152 GCA_964011675.1 uncultured bacterium | reverse complement strand
GAAATTGTTGTAGGAATGATTCTTTCTGTTCTGACGATTATTTTCTCACGAGTACTGTATTTTGGCTACATCAAGAAAAAGTTAGACGATTAATACTTTTTATCTTGGGTCAGATCGAGTGGGCTTACTCATTTTGATAACGAAAAAGGCCTGTCTTTGTCCGCCAGCGATCGCTCCACTGGCTGGTCGGTCATGGTAAATTCGAGCGTGCCACCCTGCATGATATGTTCGTGTGTCAGGTCTGCTGCCGAATGCGCTTCTCCGTTCAGCATAACCCACTGCACATACGGATTATTGGGACCATTATTGGGTGCGTCAATCGCCAGTTGATTGCCGTTGGGTAGATGAATGGTCGCCTTTTTGAACAACGGGCTACCTAAGACATACGACGGATGTCCCGGACAGAAGGGATAGAATCCCAGCGCGGAGAAAATATACCACGAGGCCATTTCTCCATTGTCCTCATCGCCGCAAAACATATTAGGTGCATAGAGTTCTTCTAAAACGCGTCTCACCCAATACTGCGTCTGATGCGCCTTGCCGGCATATGCGTAGAGATAGAGCACGTGATGAACGGGTTGGTTGGAATGGGCGTACTGTCCAAAGTCAACGGCGGCCATCTCTGTCATTTCGTGGATTTCACTGTGATAGGATCCTACCTCAAAGCGCGGCGGCAGCGCGAGCATGCGGTCAATTTTTTCTACCGTCTTTTCAGGGCCTCCAAACAGCTCCATGAGGCCTGCTGCGTCATGCGGGACAGCCCAGGTGCACTGCCAGGCCGAACCTTCTATGTAGGCCCCGCCCCAGCGAAACTCGTCAAAGGGCTTCTCCCAGGAACCGTCGCGTAGACGGCCCTGCATAAATTCGGTCTCTTTGTTGAACGTATTCTTGTAATAGAAAGCACGCTCGCGATAGGTTTCGTAGTCTTCTTGGCGATCTAAGTATTGGGCAACCTGAGCGACACAGAAGTCGTTGTAGGCAAAGTCCTGTGTACGCGCGGCTGCGTGGTCGACTTCATCGTGCGGCACCCAGCCCAATTCGGCAAAGGCGCGGATGCCGCGTCGGCCGTAGTTGCCCGCCTCATCGCCCACCTCATTGGCATTTTTCAGCATGCCTTCATACGCAGTGTTCACGTCGAAGTCCGTTACGCCGCGGACAACGGCATCGGCGACGACGGCGTCTAGGTGTGTGCCGATCATACAGGCTCGATAACCCGGGCTGGTCCATTTGGGAAACCAGCCACCTTCGCGATAGGCTTGGACCCAGCCCTCGACGATTTCTGCCAATCGCTCGGGATCGAGCAGGGCGAGCAGCGGATAGACCGTGCGGTGGGTATCCCAGAAGCCGTTGTCGGCGTAGAGCACGCCCGGATGCAGTTTTCCGTCGTAGGGACTAAAGTGATGAGGCTGTCCGCTCTCGTCGTATTCGTAGAAGGCGCGCGGAAAGAGATGAGCGCGATACAGACAGGAGTAAAACGTGTGCATTTGCCGGTCGGTGGTTCCTTCGATCTGGATGCGGTTTAGTACGTTAGCCCACGTGTCGGTCGACTCCTCCAAAACGGCGTCAAACGAGCGTTGGCCTACTTCGCGTTCCAAATTCTGCTTGGCCTGTTCTACGCTGATAAACGAAGTGGCAATGCGCGCGGTTACGGTTCCTCCAGATTTGACTTCCAGAAAGGCCCCTAGACCGTCGCCTTCTGTTGTTCCGGCTGGGAGCAGTTGGCCATCGGAAAACACGCCTCGATCGGAAATGGGTGTGTCTAGCTCGATGTAAAAGTAGAGTGCAAAGTTGTCGGGCACGCCGCCGCTGTTGGCGCGCGTATAACCGCTCAGGCCGTTCCCATCTTCGTCAACGTCTATGTGACACGCCCCTTCAAAGAGGTCGACGATCAGACGCGCGGGTCGATCGGAGGGGAAGTGCATGCGGAGCAAGGCGCAGCGTTCGGTTGGAGTAAACTCAACGGTTGTCCGGTAGCGTCGCATGACCGTCTTGAAATAGTGCGGGCGCAGCGTAGTCTCGTCTGGGCGAAAGGTCGAGTTGCGCTGCCAGGATCCTAAGAGTCGGTCTCCACTTTGCGGACAGAGGAGGAAATGCCCGTAGTCACCTATCCACGGACTAGGCTGGTGCGTGGCGCGAATGCCCTGTATCTGAC
>CAXGPR010000210.1:0-2299 GCA_964011675.1 uncultured bacterium | reverse complement strand
AGTCGGCTATTACGAACGCCGTGCCGCTGAAGGTTGTCTATGCGCTCTCCGTTGAGCAAGTGCATGTCGCGAGCCACCTGATATACCGTATTGTGTAATACCCCCTCACCCTCCACGCCATATCCCTGTCCAAGCGGCTCACGTTCGGTCCCGTTCAACAAGAGCAGCCTACGTCCCAGCCCGTACCGACCGGTCGACATGGTCGCTTTGAAGCGCATACCCGGACGGGCGAACAGTACCGCGACAGATTCAGTTAAAGATCCCACGTAATTCTTATAGCTAAACAGCTCCGTCTCAGGAGTCGTCAGCGGCAGACAGGCCCCGTAAACCATGGGTTCAGCTTCCAAGCGGGCATCTAGTACGCTGATATTTTCCGGCATGAGTAAATTGCGGGGATCAAATAACCCAAAAAGCGTCGTGCCACGTAGTGAAGCCGTGACAATCTGAACTTCTTCCTCGTGATCATCCATCAGCACTTTTAACGCACGACCCGGCAGTTTACGCTCGCCGTTAATACCCCAATCAGGCGCATCGCTAATGGCACCTCGCTCATCTACACCATAGGCTTCAAGCCGCACGGGCTGCGTATAAATAATCCGCGTCTCTACTCCGGGAATCGCATAATAGCCCGAGTCATCAGCAGCAGCCCAAAAGTCAGGCCGCACGCCTGCAAGCGTTGGATTGCGCAGACGCACGCGCACGAGTGCGTTTCCTGTGGGTTCATCTGGCAAATAGCTACGTGGACCGTAGTGCACAACCTGTCCACGAATGGTGCCAAACGCGTCGTTACCCCAGTTCCAAGACGCTAGCTCAGGATTGTCCACCAACGAAGGCAATAAAAACTCAAGCAGCTCTAACTGCTCACCTAACTGCAATTCTTGGACGCGTTCGGGCACATCGTCGACTACGTCAAAACTAGGACGACTGTCGTTAATTGTTGCGAAAGCAACAGTTGGACAGCCAGCCAGCGCTAACACAGAGGCATCCATCGGAACAACTTCTGCCATGGCTCCAAGACCTTGGCGAGAAAAGTCCTGCTTCAGTCCGTTGGCCAGCACGGGCCGACCCGAGTGCAGAGAATCTTCAAAAACAGCTGCCGCATCCATGAGTTGGCTCGTAATGGGCGGCGCTAATAGAGACGATCTAAATGGAGCAGTCGGACGAAATACACCCATTAATGAGCTCCCCGTCGACAGATCCAGCCCAGCGGCAAAGCGCAGACGAAAATCGCTCAACCGCTCGGCCAACGCACGCTCTTGTCGGCTGAGCCTATCCGGGGAACGACGTCCAGCAGCGGCCATTACAACAGGCGTTAAATAGCGCATACCGGCTAGGTTTTGGAAATGCCCTGCCGTCCATATCAGCACCACAGTCCGCTGAGGCTGCCGTTCGCTCCAAACCCTCGCCAGTTCCAGTAAGGCAGCAGCACTACTCGCCTGCTCGGCACCCGGCGCAACTGCAGGCACAGGAGACATTGCATCGTAATAGGCTGTAACGTAAACGGCTTCATCGCGTAGTTGCGCGTCGCGACCTTCTATGATCGCTACGATATTTTGCCCCTGCACCTGTCGCATCGGCATGCGACCGACCAGCCTGACCAAAGGCCTTTCGGAGGCGCGGAGGCGCAGTAAATCGGACACCTGTTCGTCGGCAAAAAAACGTGGAAGGTTTGCAGGAACCGAAAGGAACTTCTGGCTCGATTCAGCACGGTGAGCCCCCTTGTTCTCCAAAAAGACAACGGCGCGCGCCCCCAAATGGAAAGCCTCTACCCAAGCATCCTGCGATTCATACTCGAGTAATACGATACGCCCATCGACCTTATTTCCCTCGAGTAACGCTCCATTACCGCCGTATATTAGAGCACCGTCAATACCGTCTTCAGGAAGCGTCGATGTGCGAATAAGGTTGGGCCATACGCCGTATATTGGAAGTGATTGTCCGTCTAGTTCGAGCGTAAATCCCTCGTCCATTGGCATCAGTAGAGGGAACTCGTGGCGATGGATCTCTCCTACCCCCATATCGAACAACTGACTTTCAATCCAGTCAGCCGCCGCATCGGCACCCGGATACCCAGTCAGACGTGAGACATAGCTGGACAGCTCCTGTATGGAGTTATCCAGCCGTTCGACCAGCGCATTTTCGGCCTGAGCACTGCTGCAGATAGCGCATAAAAACACGAACGCTAGCTGTGCTTTCACTTTTTTATATGTGTTCCAATAAGACGGACCGTCCAATGCGGGGCTCTTCTCTCAGCAGTCGCTGGAAACAGCGACTAACAGCGTTCACAAACGGTAAAATC
>CAXGPR010000209.1:0-2315 GCA_964011675.1 uncultured bacterium | reverse complement strand
TAGTATTTGTTCTCTACATTCAACTTTTCCCAAATCTTTATCTTATTAGAAGCAAGTGCAGAAAGTATAGTTACGTTATATGAGTTATACTCACTCAATTACTTTTAACCAAATGCACGGTACCGCCTTCCTGGTTGGCTGCACGCACAACGCTCTTGCACCATATGGCAACATCGTCCAAAAGCGAGTATAGCGTAGGCGCCAAAACCAACGTCAAGAGCGTGGATGTAGTCAGTCCGCTGACGACGACTAGTCCAATAGGACCCCAACGCTTGGAAAATCCCTCCGCTGTGCCATAAATCATCGGCAACACCAACGGCATCAGATTGAAAACCGTCGTGAAAGCCGTCATCAAGATAGGTCGCAGACGGTGTTTACCACCCAACACTATGGCTGCACTCCGGCTCATGCCCTCAGCACGTAAATGATTGATATGATCAACCAGCACAATGCCGTTGTTAACAACAATACCAAATAAAATGAGCAACCCCAAAGCACCATTGTTATCGAATGGCGCATCAAATACATATAGCCCCAAAGCGACGCCAATAAGCGAAAAGGGAATCGAAAGCATGATCGTAAAGGGATGAATAAGTGACTCAAAAAGAGATGCCATAATCAGATAGATTAACACAACGGCAAAGATCGCTGTAAAGTTTGTGTCACTCTGATCTTCCTGCATCCAGCGAGAAGCTCGCCCTAAATCCCAAGAGTAGCCGGGCGGCATTTCTATCCCTTGCATCATCGCAGTAATCTGTGGTATGAGTGTTTGAGTCTGGCGTCGGTTTTCGGTATTGGCGAAGACCGTCACGGTTAGTTCGCGGTTCTCTCGACTGAGCTGACGAGCTCCTCGACGCACTTGAAAATTGGCCAATGCCGCAAGCTGTATATCCGCTCCTTCACGTCCTTCATAGCGACTATTCTTTAGCTGTTCTAGCGTTGCTCGATCGCCTTCATTAAGTTGCATAACGATATCGATCTCGCGGTCATAACTTTTAAAAGAGGAAGAACGCCGTGTACCTAAAGCTGCCGATATACTCGAGGCAACCTGCCGCGGAGACAAGCCGTAGTTGAGCGCCTGAGATCGGTCTATCTCTACGTGTATTTCCTCTTCGCCGTCTTCTAGACTTGTGTCTACGTCCTGCACTCCTGGCATTTTTTCCATGGCTATCTTTACGTCTTCAATCAACACTTCCAACACTTCTTCGCTACGCCCTCGCAGCTGTACTTCTACGCCTAGGTTGTTTCCCTGCCAAGAACGCGAACGCCCCATTTTATATGTGAAACCCACTTGGGGAGGCAGCATAGCCATTAACTTTTGACCTGCTTCCATTGATGTCAGTTTCCCATCATCTGCAGAGACTAGATAGGCAGTTATTCTGGCACGGCGTTGACTAAAATTAGTTATCAGCGCATCGATATCTAGCACTTCTTTTTTATCCAAAACGACTTCTTCAATTCGATCAAAATGCGCGCGTATCTCATCTATACTATAGCTGCGGTCGATCTGCATGCTGATATCGACGCGGCGCTCAGGTTGCCAAGGCTGACCACGATGTTCTATCTGGTTATACAAGTAGTAGCCCGTCCAAGTCAACCCCACAGTCGCAACCATGACGACCCAGCGATGATCAAGCGTCCAGTTTAGTAAAGAGCCATAGCTCTCACGTAGCCCGCGATGCCGGCCGAGCCGAGCTAACAATCGACCCAATAATACTGTGAACGCTAATACCACAGCGGTCGTCCACTCCATTTTGACGAAAGATGCAACTACCATCGTTATCCACTTATTCCACCAAACTGCGACCCCCTCCCAACCGACGTCTTCAACACGCCAGTAAATAATCGCACCGATACCATACAAAATGAGAATTTTTATGTAAGAATCGTAGCGTTCGACGCCTTCTCTAAACAGCTTGGAGGAAGCTAGTGGAATAAGCGACAACGACACAACCATCGAGACGATGACAGCCAGACAGATAGACACGCCGGCATCGCGCATCCATGTTGCGGAGCGACTGTCTGAAAGAAAAAAGAAGGGCACAAATACGCAGATCGTTGTCAGGGACGAAGCGAGCACAGCCATCCCCACTTCGCGACTACCGATTAAGGCCGCTTGATACGCCCCCAACCCATCCTCCTGGCGACGACGAAATATGCTTTCTAGGACTACGACGGCGGGATCGACAAGCATCCCTACCGCTAGCATCAGCCCCATCATCGAGACCATATTGAGTGTAATCGTCGAACCAAATACTTCACGCGCAACATACATGCCAATAAAAACACACAGCGCCGCCGTCGGTATAGCTAAC
>CAXGPR010000208.1:0-2318 GCA_964011675.1 uncultured bacterium | reverse complement strand
GGATGGTGGAGCGCGTTGGGGACAACCGCAGCGGCTCATGCTCACCGCGCCCCATGGTCCGATATTTCTACAAACCAATAGTCTACTCCTTTTGGGGAAAATACGTGTCCTTTGTGGAGAGCTTTGCGCGCGGAGAAGGGGCCGTGGCTTCTATGCGCTCGACAGATGGGGGGCGCAGCTGGGCGCTGGGTGGCACTGTTCCGCTTATTCCGAATACGGTTGAGGCGTAGTATAGCGACCCGCACTGCGTGGAGCTGCCAGACGGAACGCTCCTCGGGTTAATCTGTTTTCAAGGTAGTCCAGACGGTTCCCCTTCAGGAGGAAGGGGAACCGACTATTCGCTGGTGCAAACCCGATCTGAAAATCGCGGTCGGCAGTGGTCTATGCCCAGACCCTTGGGCTTTCACGGGACACCGCCACATCTGATACACCATTCGTCAGGCGCTATCATCTGCACCTACGGCCATCGCCAGGTACCCTACGGTCAGCGGGCTATGGTTAGCTATGATGGCGGCAATAGCTGGGGATACGACCCTTGTCTTACGGGACGATGGATTCGACCCCGATCTGGGGTATCCGGCCAGCGTAGAGCTACCCGATCGCAGTATTTTAACGGTGTACTACCAAAGAGTAGACGGCGTGCGAGATCCCTGTAGTTTGCTGTGGACTCGATGGATCCTTCCCGAGAAAAATGAGTAAAGTGTGCGAACCGTTTCTGCTTAAAAGGCATTTGGAAGAGCACCGGGGCTGTGCGGGGCGTTTTTGGGGGAGGACTCGGGTCGAGACTAGGCTCCGGTCTGTGCGCGAATATAGGAGATTGCTTCTTCGTCCTTGGGAAAGAGATCGAGCAGAGATCGATAGAGCGTGAGTGCGCGTTTCGTATCGTTGCGTAAGTCTGCAGTGGCTGCCAACGTGCGCACGATGTCCCCATTGTTTGGCAGGCGCTGATGCAATAAGGTCAACCAATGTTCGGCTTCCGCAACGCCCTCGGGCAGGGCGCGCAGGGTGCCCTCCGAGGGGGGCTGTATAAGGCTCATGACGCTGCCTAAGAGGCCGCCGGTCGCAGCATTGCCCGTTAAGACGTGTGCGTTGTCCCCAGCCAACCAGAGCGAAATGGCTTCAATGAGCGATTCACTGGACTGAGAAAAACGCCCGACCTCGTAAAGGGCAACGCCCAGATTGTAAAAAACGATCGGGTTCTGCAGGCCCAAAGAGACTAGTTGGGCATAGAGAGCAAGTTCGCGCTCTGCGTCCTGCTCTTTATATGCATTTTGAACCTGATCGTACAAGGTGCGCACGTCGTCTTCCAACTCGCGAAGGATGTTCTGTGCACTTTTTTTCTCCCTGCGCGGCACGCGCAGGCTCATTCTACCGGATGCGTCTCCAGATAGAGTCGGCGTTTGTACGGTTAGTGGTATATGGGCGCGGTGTAGCCGCTCAATGAGTTGAAGCAGGTAGCGCGGTGAGCGGACGGAAATCAGTGCGTGCCAATCCTCTAAGTCGTATGACTGTTCAGGCGCTTCTAGAGAGTCTTCAAAGCGGAGAAAGCGTTCGACCTGATCGAGCATGCTTTGGCGATGATGTAGGAAAAATGAGAAGAGATAATGACTCTCTCTGTAGGCATGTAGGATCCAGTTGTGTCGCTCTCGCCCAATGACCAGGGCATGGTCAAAGCAGTGTCGGACGGTCCGCATATGCCAGAGTGGCCATTCTGAAGCGAGCTGTTCTAGCGCAGCCCCTATCGAAACGGTCTCTATCGGCCCCTTTTCACGCGTCAGCTCAATTTGGCTTGTATATTCCGCCACATCGATGCCACGGCAGTCTGCCTCTTGTCGCGCTGCGCTGATAAAAGAAGCTTCGTACTGGGAACGGTCGATGGTTATAGCACGCAGCAGGGCGAGATCTGCGAGGTGCTTTGCGCGCAGGCGGAGATCCGCCTCAGAATAGATAGGCGTCATTTATTTCAGAGGTAGACGCCGTCGTGGCTGGGGCGCGGCCTCATCCCGCTCGAGGCGCCCTGCGCGTCCAGCCTCTCGAAAGGTCCGCAGCAGGCGACTGCCTAGCCACCAGCCCGCAATGAGGAGTAGGGCAAGGGCATACGTGCCTATGCGATCCCCTTGCCACAGAGGGGCAAAGTAGGATTCCA
This sequence comes from uncultured bacterium, assembly GCA_964011675.1. Taxonomy (GTDB): domain Bacteria; phylum Latescibacterota; class UBA2968; order UBA8231; family UBA8231. The sequence goes on along the minus strand of CAXGPR010000208.1, from coordinate 172 downwards.
TTAGGGCTTCGCGGACAGGGTGGATTGACGCACGTACTCGCAAAATTCGTCGATGGGCTCGATCATTATGGCTCTTCCTAGCGGTAGTGTGGTTGATCTCTCAGATGATATTCTAGTAGATGACCTCGTGCACCCATATAAAACACGCCGGGAGCGCCTTCGACGATTTGGT
>CAXGPR010000207.1:0-2443 GCA_964011675.1 uncultured bacterium | reverse complement strand
TTATAAATTGGCGGGAACGTGTGCGAATCGAACACACCTAGCGCTACTCTCGCAGCACCACAACGGTTTTGAAGACCGCGGGCCTCACCAGAGAACCAACCGCTCCCATAAACTCTTATTGACTTTACTTGCCCTGAGCCTCCTGCCGCGCCTTTTCGCGCTCGGCTCGTTCGGCCTCCTTACGCGCGCGAATCACCGCCTCACTTGGCAGACGGCGCTGCTCAACTGCTGGGTAATCAAGCGGGAAATCCCAGTGCAAAACGCGCACAGCCTCGCTACCCAAGCCTTCAATATGTAACTCCAATGATTCAGTTTTGGCGTCAACAATAGGCGTTTTCATATCCGCTTTACGGTTGGGAAAGAACACCCGATAGTAGGCTTTTTTCTGCAGCGTCTCGCTGCCGGGCCGATCACTCTCGTATGGATAGGGACCGGCCGTGCCGCTGGGCGTGTAACGGTTGCCATTTTGATCGACCAAAAACGTGCGCTCGCCGATGTCGGCAATAGGCGGCTCGGCTGTGGACTCTTCGCCGTTGAGATAGATCACAAATACCAGACGATTATACAGGGCTAACCCCCAGCGCTCGTCGTAGTGATCGCGCAGCATTGGATACTTGGGATCGTAGACCTTCTGCATCAATCGGTCGATAAACTGGTCGCGAAAGGCGTTAAATTTCTGCTTTTGTAGCGGGTTTTCGGGATTAAAGCTGGGGTCTACAAAAACAAGGTATTGCAGGTAGAGACTGTTAAAGTCCGTGCCGTCTTCAGCTGGATAAGTGCCATCTACATAAGAGTGAATGATCTGCCTGAGGCGATACTCTAACTGTTCTTGGCCTAAGTCTTCACGCTCGGCCCGAGCGTAAGCACTGGCGATCTCATAAGCGAAAGTGCGCAACGTGGCCTGCACAAAAATTCCGTCACTGCCGTCTTCCTTCTCATTGACGACCTGCCAAGCCTTGTCCTCTATTTGCTCAAAAGGACCCTTAGTAAGCTCTGAGCCACAGCCAACGGCGCTGAAAAAGACCGCATAGATGGCAAACCGAGACCAGGCGGGCATAGTCAATCTCCGTCGTTACTGGGGGAAAAAAAGGCGGGCGCCCGCAGGCGCCCCACACTTTTTAATCTATATAAAAAATCCGGCGTTAACAGCAGCGGTGCGTCTTACTCCTTGACCACCCATAGCTTGACGTTGGCCGTCACATCGGCATGCAGACGCACGGCAATGGTATAAATGCCCAGCGCACGGATAGGCTCTTCGAGTTGGATGGCGCGGCGGTCAATGTCGTAGTCTTTCTCAGCCAGCAGAGCGGCGATATTCTGCACCGTAACGGAGCCAAAGAGGCGATCTTCTTCGCCCACGCGCACTTGGGCTGTCAACGAATCGGCTTCCAGCTGCTTGGCGATAGTTTCGGCGGCGCGGCGCTCGCGCTCCGACACGGCCGCGTGTTGCTTGCGCTTAGATTCGAACTGCGCCACGTTAGTATCGCTAGCGACCAAGGCCTGGTGCTGCGGAATGAGAAAATTGCGCGCAAAACCGGATTTAACCTGCACTACTTCGCCGGCGCTGCCGAGGGATTCTACATCTCTTAGAAGTATTACTTTCACAGTATCGTCCTCCACTCAGGGGGAAACGTCAATTTTAATCTTCGTCTCTATTTTCGTCTTCCAACGGCGCGGGCCGCAAACGCCGCCAGTCAAACCACGTATCTAACAATCCAACAAAGGCCAGCCCAATGATAGACAAGCCTGGCAATAGCAAGAGCGCGATGTAAAACGGCAGCTCCAATGCTCTCGGTACGCCGTGGCGCCGAGAAAAGAAGCGCAGGACAGCCAACCCTTGCGCGGCATAAATCACGGACATAACTACGACCGCATTAAGTGCCAAATCTGCTAGCCAGCTCACGCCCAGCAGCGAAAGAACCAGCGCACCGATCATAACCCAGATCAGCTCTTCCCACGGACGCCACAGCATCATGGGAAGTGCCTCAGGAAACGGTAGGCTAAAGCGCGGCGCCAGCAAAAACGCCATGCGAAAAGCCAGTAAAAAGCTCAGTAGCAGCGAAAGGAATTCCACCGACGGCTGCACGCGCAACACCAAGTGAATCATCGCCTTCATAACCTGCGGATCCATCTCCAAGCCCAGCAACTGAAACTGCTCACTCACCAGATCAGAGCGCTGCTGCAGAACCTGGGGATCGCCGGACGAAAAGACCAACCACAAACAAAAGACAGCTACAGGCAGTAAAGCACCAGCCACTAAGTTACCAAAGCGCTCGCCGCGCTCCATCTGATAAACAGCCGCCCAGCCCATCAGCGGCGCCAATCCAAAGCTGGGACCCAGCAGAAAAGAAGCGGCTAAGCCAGCAAGGCCGACAAAAGGCAGGGACGGGCGCGTGCCCGCACGCACGCCGAACAGCAGCGCTGCGCTAGTAAGCACAATGCC
>CAXGPR010000206.1:0-2482 GCA_964011675.1 uncultured bacterium | reverse complement strand
CTCTTCAACTTCTTCAAGTCGCGCATCCAGCACATCCTTACCCTCTTCATACAACTCTCGCAGCGATGCTAGTCGCAGCACATAGCGCTCACTGCGGCCCAATTTTGCACCGGAAATCTCGTCGTTATCAAAAACTTCAACGAAGTAATGAACGCGATCTTCCGGCATCAGAGATACGTCTGATAAATCCCACAGATGACGCAGTATAACTTGCCTAGCAGAATCTACGGTAAGGGCGATCCGCCGTTCTACCCCCTCATTGACCCCGTAGACAAGTTCAGCTTTAGCAACGCCAAAGTCGTCGCTGGCCTCAGCGCTAATTTGCACCCGCCTACTGTCGGGCAGATCCGTGTTTCGACCGGGATCGGTTATGGCTACGCGGGGCGGTTGATCATCTGCGGCACGGAGGGAATACGCTATGGGATCGCGATTGACGACTCCCTTTGCATCACGTAGAAAAACGCGATATGAACCGCTACGCTCCAAGGTAAAGTCGACCAATGCCTTATCCCCTTCAACCCGAGCGGGCAGGCGCACGCTGTCTCCGACCACCAGCGCAGCTTCGGCAAGCACCTTATTCGCCACGATCTCGAAGGCAATATGCGTTCCGACCAGCGCCCGTATATCCCCTCCGTCTTCTTCAACTCGTTCTGGGAGTCTGCTGTACGACGGATAGCGATAACGGAGACGGAGGCGTTTCACGGCAGGTGGGTCAATAACTTGCACGTCAACCACCGAAGACAAACCATCCCCAGCAGCTACCCGGACTTGAAAAGAGCGTTGAACTGTAGGCAACGCATAGCGTAACGAATCAATGCCGTTGACAACGACTTCTTCCCCCCGCCACTCAGCCTGCGAAGACTCGCGCCTGAGCACGCGCGCACTAGCTGGCAGTTCTCCGGAGAAACGGACTGCTAAGTGCACGTCTTCGCCGCGTATTACTTCAAGTCTGTCCACGGCTATGTCGATCTGCGTCTGAGCGGGCCGATCAAAAGCCGTAAGAGGATGGGCGCAGCGATAGAACGCCGAAGCCAATAAGTCTCCGGCTAATGCGCTGCTTAAGGTTACAGCGAACAGCGACCCCATCGCAAAAAAGGCGCTGTGACGTAAACGCGCGCCGTCGACGATGTGCCAACTGTCGACGCGGGTAACTTCTTCAGCCGCACTCTGAACGGTCGCAGCCAGCAGGTCTGGAGAATAAAGGCTACGCGTGCGCGGCCCATTCCAAAGCTCTAGCGCACTAATGAGACGCTGAGCTAGATGGGGGTAGCAATGTTCTACGTGCAGAGCAAAACGATGGCGATGCCAAAGGCGAGGCAGCGTCTGGGACCACGTTCGCGCGCTATAACTGAGCGCAGCGACAACCACACCTACTCCCAGCGCAGTACGTGCAAAGGGAGAGAAATAGAAAAGGTCTTCCAAGATTACCCATGCAAGTAGGCCAATGAGCAGCACGCCCAACAGGCGAAGCAGGTTCACCGCGCATTCTGCGAGTAGCGCTCGACGTCTCAGCGCAGATAGACGGCTCTCCAGTCTGGCAAAAGCCTCTTCGCTGGCCGACCACATCAGTGGCTCAATGCCCATATGGCAATGTTGGCTCCCATGCGTAACGCAGCAAGCCGCTTGTCTGGAGGCACCTGATGAACCTCTGCATCTTCCCACCCATCGCCAAGGTCTGATTCATAAGAATAGACTACAGCTAGCCGATCCTCGATAAACAGTCCGAGCAATTGTGGGCGTTTGCCGTCGTGCTCATGGACTTTGGGCAATCCTTCGGCGAAGTTAAAGTGGCTGTGAAAAATTTCGTGCTCAGGTGTGAGTTCAACCCATTCGCTGAATGGAAAGACGCGCTTCATTTCGCGTCGAAAGCTCTCGTCTAACCCGTAATTGTCGTCAGCGTGGAGAAAGCCACCGCTTTCAAGGTAGCGGCGCAAACGCTCGACCTCTCGATCGTTGAAAGCCACGTTTCCATGCCCGGTTAAATAGAGGTATGGATAGCCAAAAAGATCTTCGTCTAACAACTGCACGCGCGCTTCTCCAACGGTCGCAGAAACGCGCGTATGATCACGTAGGAAACTGAGAAGATTGGGCAGTGAAGAGGGATCACTGTACCAGTCTCCACCTCCACCGTACTGCAACCGGGCGATGGTAAATAAACCACTGGGCGCGGGCTCACCCTGGGCAAAAACGCGCGGAGACCAGTAAATACAGATTAGGGCGAGTACTAACGCAGTTTGACGTCTGATCATCAACGATTATTCACCACAGCGAACTTGCCTAACGTATGCGTAACGCCATCGCTGGCGACGAAGAAATATATTCCCGATCCGACTAGAAAGCCCGCACTATTGAGACCATCCCAAGTCGCGCTTCCCACACCGGGAGCGCCTTCAATCTGCTGCACTAACTGGCCACTATTAGTGTATATACTCACTTCTGCGCCTAGCGGTAGCCCCGACAGTGTCAAGAGGTTTCCGCGGCT
>CAXGPR010000205.1:0-2489 GCA_964011675.1 uncultured bacterium | reverse complement strand
CTACTCCTTGCCGACGCACTGAATAAAGTGCATGGTTATAGGCGACAATTAAGAAGATTGGAAAATAGTTATTCTATCAGCTAAAGTCAATAAGACCGTTACTGCGAAAGAGGGTGAAAAGCAGGCTGCACTCCAGCGTATAGTGGCGGCGGGTGTGGCCCTCTGGGGACTCGCTCTGCTACTGGCTCATCCCATTTTATACGAGCGTGATGGCGGATTATGGTGGGGATGGGGGGCGTTGTGTATCGTGGGTTGTTGCAGTTTGTTTTCAGCGAGGAATATTCGCGGCAGGCTGCGCTTGCTGCACGTTGTTGGTCCAATGGTTGCCGTCGCTCTTCTCTCGCTCTGGCTGAGTCAGCACTGGGGTAATGCGGCGCTATTAGAACTCCTTGCGCGCGTGGGCCTGCTGTGGTTGAGTTTTGCGATCGCGCGGGACCCAGTCGCTCGTCGCATCCTAGCAGGGGCTCTGGTAGCGGGCAGCTTGATTGTGTGTGCCTATGCTTTTTTGCAGAGCCGTGGGTTGGATCCCCTTCCATCGGCGACGCCTTTTGCCGGGCGGCGCATTGTGGCTACATTTGAAAATCCCAACTATCTGGGTAATTTTGCGGCCTGCGCTTTTCCCGTGCTGTTGGCTCTCTTTTTTAGCCCGGTGCGCACGGTCGAGCGATCTGTAGTGGGAACGGCTGCAGTGCTGAGCTATGGAGCCTGTATTCTGGCAGGAAGTCGGGGTGCGTGGATTGCTGGTTTGGGGGGCACCGCAGTTGTTTTGGCTGGGGTTATCTTGGCCGTTCGGCGCGGTGAAATTCGCCTGCGTTGGTCTTACTTAAGCATCTTGTTGCTTGCGCTCTTGGGTACCACCTACGTTGCCACGCGCGATCCGATCATCGCAAACGCCCATGGAAAAGTTTCCGCTGGAGAGCGTCTATTTAGCGCCCTACATTTTTTTAGTCCGCACGGCAAAGTCGAAGAAGGAGCGCCTGCAGATACTTCGGCTACATCTATGCGAGTTGGCGATATCCAGGTGAATGATACAACTATTAATCACCGCTATTTTATCTGGCAAGTGGCTTGGGCGATGGCCCAAGATCGGCCCATACTAGGAGTTGGCTATGGGGAATTTGCGTCTCAGTTTCCGCGCTACCGTGACGGTTTACGCGATGGCGATTGGTATGGTAGTCTGATTGGCGCACAGCAAATGGAAGATACGCGGTATGCGCATAATGAATTACTGCATCTCTGGGCTGAATGTGGCCTGTTGGGCCTGTTGGCCTTTGCTTGGATGGTAGGGTGTGTGGGATGGGTTTTGTTGGATCAATTGAGGTGCGGTGTGTCGCTGTATATGTGGGCTTTAGTGGCAGCGCTAGGCGTCATGCTTATTCACAGTCTGGTCAGCTATCCCCTTCATTTGCCGTTTAACAGCATGATTTTCTGGGTTTGTGCGGGCCTTGGCTTGGGGTATCAGTGCGAGGAGGCGACGACTCTTTCGTAGTTGGGGCCGCCGGATTACTAGACGGTGTGGAAATGCTCACTAAAGGTTTTCGGGCCCTGTCCGATAGTATTAATAGAGACTATTTGATACTAAGTATGAGTCGAACCTCAAGAACTACCCGATCCTTCAAATAGATCTCCCCTCAGGGCTACCCACCCTGTATATCCTCTGCGGATCGGAGTCCCCACTCCATCGGTAACGTACGACAGCCGCTTGCGAGAAGTGCACGCTTATTCTTCTCGAAAGCGGCTGTATTTTTATCCCTGCATTTCCTCGTGAAGCTGACGCATAATCTGGTGATGTCCCATGCCTTGGGCGCGCAGTGCCTTGTATTTTTCTTCGTCAATGCCGTCCCATTTTAAGAAAGATCGAATATCGTACCGGCCTTCAATCTCGACGGGCAGCTTCCCCTCTTCGATCATGCGTTCAAGTGGGTAAGTTCTCTCTTCTAAAGGTAGATGAACCACGGCGTTGCGCCGAGCAGATTCATATAGCGCCATCATGATTTCCACCGTGTCACGGGCGATTGCACCGGCATTGCGATGTTCGTCGATGTCCTCTTCTATCCAGGCCAGTAGTTCGCGCACTTGCGCCGCATTGGTATAACCGCCAATGGCTTTTGCTCCATCGGGTAATTCGATTTCTACTTCTTGCCAGCCGACGCGGTCAGTCGTATGAAGGCGGACGCTCAGTTCCGTGACTTCCATGAAGCCTTCGCTCCCGCGGATTTGAAAATGGCCGGCCGCTGCGCCCTCGCGCTTGAGATCCGATTGAATGAAAAGCTGTAGATCTCCATCAAACTGCACGAGCCCCATACAGGCATCCTCGACAGCCGTATCGCGTTCATAGCGGTCGGTCCGGCGCTCTACCGATCCCATGACCCAACTCGCTTTTGGATTGTCTAGGACAAAGCGCGAACCGTCAATTGAGTGAGTGCCCCAGTTCGTGAGGCCGTCAGCGACTTTGTTTGTTACGAAGAGAGGTGTGCCAATGGCTCCTT
>CAXGPR010000204.1:0-2491 GCA_964011675.1 uncultured bacterium | reverse complement strand
GGAAATGGCCCGTGTTTAGCATTGGGTCTGCGATTGGGGTCGTATTCGGTATCATCTATGTGGGCATTCCTTCCGTTACGCAAATATGGGGAAATAGGATAGAGATTTTGCCCATCCCATTTTGGGATTTGACGGGCTATTTTGGAAACTTGCTACCAGCTACGCCCTTAGGTATAGCGCTTAATTTAGGCCCCATTTTTTCCGGTCTGTTGATGCCCTACTGGTCGGTGATAGGCTCTTTTTCTGGTGTTATGCTGCACACGATGGTTAGTCCGTTACTGTATGATTTGGGTATGCTACCGCGGTGGGAAATGGGCATGGATACCATTCGTACAACCATTGCAACTGGTATCGATTTTTGGAAGGCCTTTTCAATTGGCATCACATTGGCGGTAACGTTCGTAAGCTTTTACCAGTTGTTTACAATTGCAAAGGATAAACGAGCTGAAGCAGCAGAAAAACTGCGCAATTCAGGTGGGATTAATCAAACTTCTATATGTAAACACCACGACTGTAATCAACATGCGGAGGTGCGCGGGTATTGTCTTAAGCACTTGGGTCGTGGAGATTTTAACCTTTGGGTGTGTGCCGCCCTCTTTTGCGTTGCGGCGATTTATCCCATCGTGTTAGCGAAAGTCCTTTTTCCGACGCTGGTCAGCGTTTGGTTGCTCTTGGTTTTTATCATCATCGCGTTTGTATATGCTCCAATTATGTCCTTTGTCAGTGCGCGCCTTGATGGATTAGTTGGGAAAGAGATATCTATACCTTATGTAGACGAAGCGATTCGATTTCTCACCGGATTTCGCGGCGTCGAAATTTGGTTTGTGCCGTTTCCAGCTCGTAATTTTGGAGGACACGCAGAGGGCTTTCGGGTTGTCGAATTAACGGGTATGAAGTTTACGAGCCTGCTCAAAGCGGAACTTTTTATGCTGCCTATCATCTTTGGGGTTAGCATTATGTACTGGACTTTCCTCTGGCGTATGGCTCCTATTCCCTCAGAAAGCTATCCCTATGCTCAGTTGATGTGGCCACTCAAAGCTTTTGATCAGGCTCTGTATCTATCCAGCACCATGTATAACAAGATGTGGCGATCTGGAGAAGAAGTCGACGGCCTACAGGTGCAACATGGAGAAGCGGTGTGGAGCCCAAGCAATCTTCAGGACGGTCGGTGGTGGTATTGGAGAGCCACTACTACCCGAGAAGTTGATGTGCCAGATCCGGTTAAACGCACTTACGATGCTTGGTCGGAGACGGGTTATTTTTATACGGATTTTAATGGGGGGCGTCCACCCGATAAAGTGCCAGACGCTGTCGAAAAGGCTGTGAATGGGGCTTCCACTGGCGAAGGTCCCCAACTCCTATGGCCACCCAACGGAGGTGTAGTTGACACGCCCAACCCCAACTTCCGAGTGCAGGTAGCCCTTGCCGAGGCAGATACAGTTGATTTCTATTTTGAAGTCGACCGACTACCCACGTTTGACGGTGAGTTTTTACAGCGTTCCTCTGACCGCCCTCTGCTTTATGAGGTTCTATGGGAAGACCTGCGGTTTACGGGAGACAAAAAAGACAACGATGGGGATGGAAGAGTTGATGAAGAAGTCGTAAATGGGAAAGACGACGATGGGGATGGAATAGTTGACGAAGATTATGACCATCCGTTAGATGGTAAAAAGTGGCCGATAATTGCCTTTGGTGCCGGCTTTGGGCTGACGGCCTATTTTACCATGGCCTTTCTTGGGATGCCGATTTTCCTTATTTGGGGATACGTACAAAGCGTCAATGGAATACCTCATTTTCTTATCCCTCAGATTATTGGGGCGCTTATCGGTAAATATTATTTCTGGGATCGCTATGGAAAACAGGAATGGCGTCGATATGCGATGGTACTTAGCGTAGGTTTTGGCGTCGGTACGTCTCTTATTGGCATGCTTTCCGCAGCGCTTGCCATGATAAACAAAGCCGTTTCCTCGTTGATGTACTAACTGACTTAGTCGACGGCGCGGCAGCAGGTGTTTACAGCTAAATTCACCCACTTCACACGGGTTAAAATAGAGGAGTCATCATGTCAGACATGCTTGATCAAGTGCGCGATTACGTACTTGAATTAGGGTTAGCTATAGAGAGCGAGATACCCGAAGAAGAAATACTGATTGTGAACGATGAAGATCGAGCGATTAGTCATCTCGTGATCGATTGCGAAGACACGATATTGGTCTTGGAGCAGCTTATTGTTGAACTGCCTTCGACGGTAGATTCATCTGTATACAAGAGACTTCTTCAAATCAACCGCACACTTATCTTTGGTGCATTCGTATTGAATGAAGAAGGGGATACGTTGGTTTATCGAAACACATTAGCTTTAGAAAATCTTGACTTAAACGAGCTAGAGGGGACGTTAAATGCGCTGACGCTCGCTCTTGCTGAAAACGGAGAAGAACTGTTGACCTTTGTCGGAGGGAATTAAGATGCCAGGTATATTTGAGAGACTGTT
>CAXGPR010000203.1:0-2509 GCA_964011675.1 uncultured bacterium | reverse complement strand
AAAGTTTCTCTACGGTTCCAACAGAGGGCACGATAGCTTGATTATCTGCGCCATAGACGGTGCAACGGGTCAGCTGGAAATCATCGGCTGCGAACCCACGGGGGGGAAGAACCCGCGAAATTTCGCCATTGACCCAACGGGTACCTACTTGCTGGCGGCCAACCAAGACACCAACGACATTCACACGTTCCGTATCAATTCCGATACGGGTAGCCTGGAAAAAACGGGTGCCGTCGCCAGCGTACCTAAGCCCGTCTGCCTCAAGTTTTCTGCCCTGTCCTGATGGAGAGACGTGCACGCAGCGTCGGTGTAACGGGCGCACTGGGCAACCTCGGATGGAAGCTGCTGCTTCACTTAACCGCCTGCAGCGATGCACCGCGCTTGGTTGCGCTCGATTATAGAGAAGCCGATCAGGCACGCCGCGACGCGCTGCGCGATGCGGCCAACGGGCGCCAGGTCGAAATTGAATTTGTCGCGTGCGACCTACAGGACTGGAGCGATATGCGCTGGCGCGATGCGTTCGACCGCGTCGAATCCGTTGTTCACTTTGCGGCAAAAAACCCTTTTCCAGAGGCTTCGTGGAGTGATGTCGATGCCTCGGCCGCGATGAACTTTAATACCGCACACGCGGCAGCGGACAGCCCCACCGTCGAGCGCTACGTATTTGCTACATCGAATCACGTCATGGGCCGCTACAAAGACCGCAATTGGGAGGCGGGCGCTCTACTACCGGATATAGAGCCGGGCGTCGGCACGCTTTGGCATACTGGTCAGCAAGAGATGGACTCAACAATTTATGCCACTGCCAAATGGGCCGGCGAGCGCCACTGCCAGGCGCTGGGCCAGCGCGCAAACGGATCGACGACCTTTGCCTGTATTCGCATTGGCTGGTGTCAGCCCGGCGAGAATAGACCCGATACGCTTTCGGCAGCCGGCACGCCTACACAGGCGCAGGGAGAACAGCAGGAAAGTCCTACCGATCGCTGGTATAAGAGCATGTGGCTGTCCAATCGAGACTTTTGTCAGCTCTTTCATCGGGCGACCGAAGCAGACGGCAGCGCTTGGCCAAACGGAGCTATCGTAGTCCACGGCATGTCAAACAACCGCGGAATGCCCTGGAATATAGAAGCCGCGCGGCAGTATTTGGGCTACGAGCCATTAGACGATGTATACGGAGACTTGTAGATGCAAGACATACCGAATAATCGAATTGCGACAGGCCTTGCCGATACGCTGAGTACACAGGGTTTTAACTTTCTGGAGCACAGTTCGGATCCCGCTTTTGCCGTCGACGCTTCTCTTATATGCGTTTAGCCTACGCAAACAGATCGTATATAGCGTCTGGATGCGCGAACGGCGGCCTAGATGAACAGGATTTTTTCTGGTATTGGCACCTACATAGGCGATTTCATAAGCGATCCCCTGCGCCAATTCTACCTAATGGCCTACGGAACGCTCATAGAAGACGACAAGACGTGGAACCACGAATACGACTGCTCGAGTTCGACGCTCTAAAGGCGCTACCTGCAAAGCACGTTTCCCCTAGCAGAAAAGGGTCTGACGGTCATTAACCGTCTGCTCAAAGAGCAGAGCATACGGTCGAATCCGAACCGCCCGTAAAAGACTATTATCTGAACGAAAACCAGCTCATACCGCAGTGTTCTCACTACCACAAGGTCCGTCGCCACGGAGCCGATGTAAAATGGGATTGGGTGACCGAGTGGGTAGCAAGCCCACCGGAAGACGTCACGCATTCGCTCTGCGAGCCCTGCGCGGACTACTACTACGGAGAGCTTAAGCCGACGCTGACCTCGCTTTAGCTAGTCGAATCAGCCGTTTGTCTCAGGCAGGAAACGCGGATGGTCAGCCCCCTCCGCGTCGAGCCCCCGGGTAACTTCCCGCGCATAATCGCCTTCACTGTCGGCTACCCAAATACTGGGGGATGCACCCGTCTGCGCACGACAAAAAATCAGCTGCGTTCCGTCAGACGACATGCTAGAACGAAAGTCCCAGATGCCCTCGCGGAGAGGCGTCAAAGCTCGGCGCGCACCGTCGGTCGTATCTAAGCGGACAATCTGGACTCCACCACGCGCACCTTGGCCATCCAACTCGCGATTAAAGTGATCGACGTCCGGTCGATGTGCCTGGTACACCCATGGAACCTGTGCTTGGGGTGAACGATATGGCACTATAATCTCACCATCTGGCGTCCATGCCACTATGTTTGAGCCCCCGCCGCTGCGTTGGGGCGGACCGTATGTAGCGGCAAACCAAGCCACCTGTCCCTCCATCAAGGCACGCATTTCCGAACCATCTGGACGGGCGATGTAGACATCGGCCCAGTCGTGACCTGGATCGTCTCTATACGCGCAGCCCATAAACGCTAGCCACGTCCCGTCAGGCGAGAACTGTGGCCCAAAAAACAGCCGATCAGAATCCGCGGCTACCAGCCTGCGCTGCTGACCGTATGCATCGCTCGTCCAAATCTGATAGCCCTGTGGGCTGGCTA
>CAXGPR010000202.1:0-2530 GCA_964011675.1 uncultured bacterium | reverse complement strand
GCCGCATCCGTGCACAAACGGTGCGCCGCCGGACGGATACCTACACGCAACAGATCAAGCCGGTCGGCGTCCCAGCACACCTGCACGCTGAGATCGCCTTCCGTCAGTCCGTCCGTATGATGCACACACGCTGTATACAGCGCATCAAAGGCCTCATCTTCTAATTCGAACATCTCCCCGCGCCACTGAGCAGCCAGATCGGCGCCGCGCTGCCCGTGGTCGGGATCGTGATCATCGTTGAAGCGACGGGCATCGTGAAAGAGGGCGAAGTAAGCTGCCACCCGCTTATCCGAGCCCGTCTCTTCTGCCAAACGCTGGCCGTTTTCCCAGACGCGCGCCCAGTGCGAAACACCGTGAATACCTTCCCAGTCTAGCGTGTACTGTGACCGAATCGCTCGCACGAGCGAAAGGATGTCTGGATCATCAACCTGCATAAGCATTACCTATATCTATGTCTATCATTGAACCCAAATAAAACTTTTCATAAAAGCGCCCTAGTCCCTCAAAAACTTCTCCCACGATGGAGGCGCCTGCCTGGCCCTGTATTCTGCCGAGTTTGTACGCACCTTATGCATGGCAATGCCGATCTCTTTACGCGCATACTCTTCCATCGGCCGCTGCATTCGTTTGAGTGCAAGCTCCAGCTTATTCAACATTTCTTCGCCCTCGTCCAACCGACGCGCATAATGCGTGAAATATCGTTTCTGCGCTCGGGCAAAACGGCGCGCCCCTCTATAGTCGCCAGCTCGATTCAGCTCAAGCGCCTGACGCACGATCTCGGACTGCCAGATGCGCGCAGCCTCTGTGCACACAACCTGGTCCCAAACCTCTGTATATACAGCCTCATCATGAGCGGGCGTGAGCTCTATCGGACATGCCGTTTGTGCACGTCCTTGGTCGCTGCGCCAAGTTGCTTGGACAGAAAAGCGTAAGGGCTCTTCTACACAGCCGGCCGGCACCTTCACACGAAAGACGGCCCGGCGCGTAGCATTGCCCACCAAGCTGCCCAACGCGACACGACCATCGCGCATCACCATACCCACAGCTTCTATCTCAATGGGCTGTTGACTGTTACAGGAGACAGCGATCTCTAAGTTATCAACCACCGTTGCTCGCATGTCTTTTAACTCTGCCATCACCACCTCAATGATATCCGAAGGATACTGGGTGTGGTGCAGCATGCCGCCACCCTGATCGGCAATCGGCTCAATCTGGAGAGTCGAGTAATCCTGACCAATACCCACTGCCGACGTGCTGATACCACGCATGCGCAGATTTGCGGCCACCCCAGATAGCTCTTGGGGATCTACTAAGCCATCATTGGCTTGTCCGTCAGTAAGAATCAACAGACGGTGTATCCCTTCGGGGTGCTCTTCTTTGTGGAGGGCCACCTGCTCAGCGCCGGCCATCCAGCCATCGTGCAGGTTGGTGCAGCCGCGCGTCCTAACTGCATCAATCGCCTTGATGGCAGCGTGCTTTCCCTCATCGTCTAACCGCGTAGCCGGCAGATGAGTCATCGCATCGTCGGCAAAAGAGACCAGCGACAGCGTATCGCTCGGGTCCAAGCTCTGGGCTATTCCTTTGCTGGCTTGCTGAGCCGATTCTAATCGACTCATATCTGGACCAAGACCGCCGCCATCGTGCGCATCCATCGAGCCCGACGCATCAATCACTACGCCCAGGTTAAGTGGCGGCATTTTCTCCGTCCTGCGTTCGGGCGGAGGCGCTGTCGTCTCGACGACTAGGTAACGGACCGAGGTGTGATGTTGACGCACCAGCGTGCGATCAAAACGAGCTTTTACTTGTACGGATTGTTCATTCATGGTCTTCGCTCCCAAGTAAAATGTGACGCATCAAGTCAGCTAAACGCTCAAAGTCCTTGAGCTGTTCCCCATACAGCTGACCACGCAAATGAATTTCTATATCAGGTGTGACTTCTAGCCGCACCCATTCTTGCCCCTGTGCCCGCCGCGGCACGTTGCCCAACCCAGCCTGGTCGCGCAGCTTAGCCAGCAGTGCTTCGATCGGGCTCTCACCAGAAGATGAGGCACCGGATTCTTCGGCCGAACGGTGCATTTCGCGCGACTCAGAGGGAGCATGCTCCCTCTTGCTACGCCCGCGGCCTGCTGCTCTACGCGCTCTCACATAGTCCAGCGCTGAAGATCGTTCGCTCTCCTCTTCTTTTAGATCTTCGACGGGATTTTCTATGACCTCCTCTTCAGATGAACGTACGGGCACCAGCTGGATCTGTATGTCCTCGTCGGGGGCAGCCATCGTTACGAGGCGGCGAATCTCGCTCAGCGGCAAATTGTGGTCGTCTTTGAGCTGACGTATAGTCTGCAACCTTTTGACGTGGTAATCGCTGTAGCGAGCATTTCGGCCCATCGAATCTGGGCCCCTCAGTAAGCCCTGCTGGATATAGCTGCGTATCGTGCGGGGATTGATCCGCAGCATCTGGGCCAACTCTTCTAACGTGTACTCGGAGGACATAAGGCGTCTTTCGTAGAGGAAGTTTTAAACTTTTAGACGC
>CAXGPR010000201.1:0-2548 GCA_964011675.1 uncultured bacterium | reverse complement strand
CTCGGCGACGGGCGGACTAGGGGCATGTACAATCGTCAAGCCCGTCTGGCGCGCCCGCTCCAGCACCGGCACGACCGCCTCGCGTGTAATGCGGTCAGCGCGCTCTAGCCAACTTTCGATAAAGTGATTGTCCCACAGATCTACCAGCACGAGAGCCGTCTGTTTTACGGGCAGTTCCATCTGCACATGCCGACGGATGAAATGCTCTTCGCGATAGGGCCGTCCCGCCGGAGGACTGTCTTGAAAGTACTGCACCTTGAGGTCGATCATAGCGCACTCCCGAGCTGGCGTTGCGCATAGTATAGCCAACGCTCTGTCCTCTCTCAAGCAACTGGTCCGACCCCGATAGATATCATATGTTTGCAGCCGTTACTGCCACAGTACACAATATAATGAGAGAGCCACTCCACATGAGTAAACCGCTACAGGCCATCATAGTTGGCGCCGGCCACCGCGCCCAGACCTACGCCAACTATGCGCTGTCTCATCCCGAGCAACTGCAGATTGTTGGCGTAGCCGACCCGACGCCGCTGCGCCGTCAGCAAACGGCCGCTCAGTTTAACCTGCGACCCGAACAGTGCTACGAATCGGCCGAGGCTCTCGCTGCACTGCCCCAGTGCGCTGACTTCATCACTAATGGCACGATGGATCACCAGCACGTACCGACTGCGATTCCGTTATTGGAGCGCGGATATCACATGCTGTTGGAAAAACCCTTCGCCACCAGCGAAAGCGAGTTACCGATTTTCCTAGATCGAGAGACGGGGCAAGATCGCGACCCGGATACTCACCGCAAATACGTCCAACTGCATCGCCGCAAGCGGCGCACGTGGGCCGAACGCATAACCGAAAAAGAGGAGGTAACACCATGATCCGATGGGGCATAATAGGACCCGGTAGCATAGCGCGCGTTTTTTGCAACGGGCTGCGCTTTTCACAGACGGGCGTAGCGGTCGCCGTAGCCAGCCGCGACAGGCAGAAGGCAGCACAGTTTGCCGACCTGTTTTCCATTGAGACAGTGCACGCTTCCTATGATGCGCTACTGGCCGACAGCGGCGTAGATGCCGTATACGTGGCCACCATTCATCCGGCCCATTTGGAGTGGGTAGAGAAAGCGGCCGCCGCGGGCAAGCATATCTTGGTCGAGAAACCGATGGGCATGAACGCCGTACAGGTAGAAGTCATGGTCGAGGCGGCGCGCAGCAACGACGTTTTTTTAATGGAAGCTTTTATGTATCGCTGCCATCCACAGATGCAAAAAGTGGCTGAACTTATCGCCAACGGGGCCATAGGAACGGTTCGCGTCGTGCGCTCGGCCTTTGGATATAGAGCGGGCTTCAACCCCGATTCGCGCGCCTACAGCCGCGACTTAGGCGGCGGCGGCATCATGGACGTGGGCTGCTACCCCGCATCGGCAGCGCGCTTTGTCGCCGGCGCGGCGTCCGAGAAAGCCTTTCTCGACCCAACAGAGGTGAAGGCCAACGGGATTATCGGTGAAAGCGGCGTCGACTATTACACGGCGGCTACGCTGCGGTTTGAAAACGACGTCATCGGCGAAATTAGCACGGGCGTTGCCTGCAACCTACCCGGTGAGATCGCCGTCTTCGGGGAAAAGGGCATTCTGCGCGTTCCACAACCCTGGTTGCCCTCATCGCCCTGTCGAACAGCACAGCATGCCCTGCCACTCGATACGACCTTTCCCTCCAGCGAATTAGTCTTGGAGCGCGGCGGCTCGGTCGAGCACATAGAAGTAGTCGCCGATCGCGACCTGTTCACCTATGAGGCCGACGTGGTTGCTGCGCACATTGACGCGCGGCAGGCGCCGACCATGAACTGGGACGACAGCCTCGGCAATATGCGCCTGCTAGATCAGTGGCGGGCACAGATCGGGCTGCGCTACCCGCAGGACGCTTAGAGGAGGCGTTGGCGAAACAACCGGCGAGCCAGCCCTAGCCAGTCGCGTTCGGCTAGGGCTGCACTCCCCATGCCCATGTGTAAGGCCAATATCTCCACCTGTCCGCTCGCAATTCGATAGATAATTCGACACCACCCGCCTTCTGTCCGCAGGGCATAGAGACCGCGAAGTGAAGAGGTCAAGGCCATTCCCTGGTCTGCTGGATCCCGACGCAGCGCCCCAATGCGACGTTCGAGCGCAGCGCGCAGTTGCCTGTTGAGCAGGCTACCCAACGTCTCTGCGGCCGCTGGGGCCAGCACGACGCGATAGGTCATCGGTTTACCTCCTCGCTCCCCTCCCACACCTGCGCCGCCCCGGCTTCTATCTCGGCCACTGCACGGCGCAGCTGGGCCGTCTGTTCCTCATCTCCCAGTATATCCAGCGTCTCAACCAAGGCCTCGTATTGGTCCCAAGACAGCACGGCCAAAACGGGGCGGCCCCGCCGCGTTATAGCAACTGCGCCCGCATCCGGATTCTCTATAAAGTATGCTGGTAAGCGACTTAGGGCGCGACGCGCCTCAGCAGTAGAAAGCATTTTTTCCACATGATCCTCTTTTTGTACTTTTAAATGTCATTTATATGTACAATTAAAAT
>CAXGPR010000200.1:0-2586 GCA_964011675.1 uncultured bacterium | reverse complement strand
TAAGAACGGTTGTAGCATCAAGGTGCGAAAACGAAGTAGCTGGCGCTGGGTCAGTTAAATCATCAGCCGGCACGTAAATAGCTTGCACCGATGTAATGGAACCTTTGTTCGTAGATGTTATTCGTTCTTGAAGCGTACCCATGTCAGTGGCTAAGGTCGGTTGGTACCCGACTGCTGAAGGAATTCGCCCCAGCAATGCCGACACTTCCGAACCCGCCTGTGTAAATCTGAAGATATTATCAACGAAAAATAGTACGTCTTGACCTTCTTCATCTCTGAAGTATTCAGCTAGTGTTAGTCCCGTTAAAGCAACTCGAGCTCTTGCCCCAGGAGGTTCATTCATTTGCCCATAAACTAGTGCGGCTTTGGAACCCTCTTCTCCGTTCTCTTTTATGACACCAGACTCTACCATTTCGTGGTATAAGTCATTACCTTCCCTCGTGCGCTCTCCCACGCCTGCAAAAACTGAGTATCCGCCGTGTGCTTTTGCGATATTATTAATTAATTCCATTATGATAACGGTCTTTCCAACACCAGCACCACCGAAGAGGCCAATTTTTCCGCCCTTTGCATAGGGAGCAAGAAGGTCTACCACCTTTATACCTGTCACGAGGATCTCTGCTTCTGTGGACTGATCGACATAAGCGGGCGCAGGCCTGTGTATCGGGTATGCCATTTTGGATTTTATAGGCTTACCCTCGTCAATTGTCTCACCGATAACATTAATTAACCGCCCGAGTGTCTCTGGTCCTACCGGGACCTTTATCGCGTCACCTGTATCGATAACTTCGCTTCCTCTAACGAGACCCTCGGTACTATCCATAGCAATGGTTCGAACCATATTTTCGCCTAAATGCTGAGCTACCTCTAGAACAAGTCGCGTATCACCATTTTGAGTATGCAAAGCATTTAAAATTGGCGGCAGATCGCCTTCAAATTGAACGTCCACGACTGCACCAATAACCTGTGTAATTTTACCGGTTGCATTAGTACTCATTGATTACTCCCATCTATATTTAAGGTAACAAAGGTAGCCCAAAAACTTTTGGTCATAAGGCCTCAGCACCAGATATTATCTCTATAAGTTCTTTAGTAATGAAGGCTTGTCTTGTTCTGTTATACGTCAAAGTTAGCTTGTCTATCATATCACCGGCGTTGCGAGTTGCACTATCCATAGCCGTCATTCTCGCCCCATGTTCACTCGCCGTATTTTCTAATAACGCGGAGAATATTTGTGTAGATACATTCCTTGGTAACAATTCTGCCAATATCTGTTCCTCGTCAGGCTCATATTCGTAGGCTCCTATTGATGGAGTAGTATTCGTCTCTCCTGCAACACTTGCGGGGATAATTTGCTGTTCGGTTACAATCTGGGTCATAGCAGATTGGAATTTATTATAAATAAGTGAGCACACGTCGAACTCATCCGCCTCAAACATTTGTATTAATCTTGCGCCAATATCAGACGCCGCTGCAAACTCTATTGGGCCCCTCGTGATACCTTCCAATGCGTCAGTTATTAAGTCACTAGCATCCCGTCGTAACTGATCTGCGCCTTTCTTGCCAACACATAGGAGCTTTACTGACTTTCCATTTTCTTGGAGTTCCGCTATACGCTTACGCGTTGCTCTCACAATACTTGAGTTAAAACCTCCACAAAGACCTCTATCTGCAGTCATGACCACGAGCAAAAACTTCTCTTCTGAGCCCGTTCCAGCCAACAGTTCTGGCCCACCAACATTGCTCATTTTCCCTGCCAATGCCGCAATCATACGATCCATCCGCTGCGAATATGGTCTAGCTTCCTCTGCTTGCTCTTGAGCTCGACGAAGCTTGGCTGCCGCGACCATCTTCATTGCAGAAGTGATCTTCTGCGTCGACTGAACGCTATTAATTCTGACTTTTAGATCCTTAAGATTTGGCATACTGCATTAGTTCCCAGTATAAGCTCAGCCCGTTCGATTTATGCAAACTTCTTGGCGTAAGCGTCTACAAACTCCGTTAAAGCTTTGTCCGTATCATCACTAAGTTCTTGCTCATCTCTTATAGATTCCAGAATGGAAGCGCCGCTAGCACGAACCTCAGATAAGAGCCCTTGTTCAAATCTAGTAACGTCGTTGACTGCAATCTCGTCAAGATACCCACGAACACCAGCAAAAATTGATACCACCTGCTCTTCTACAGTAAGCGGCGCATACTGCCCCTGTTTCAATAGCTCGGTCAATCGAACACCCCTCGCTAGCAATCTCTGTGTTACTGGATCCAGATCGGATGCGAATTGAGCAAAAGCCGCCATCTCGCGGTACTGGGCCAGCTCTAGTTTAATCCTACCAGCCACTTGTTTCATTGCTTTTATCTGCGCCGCCGAACCAACCCGACTGACTGATAGGCCAACGTTAACCGCAGGCCTTATTCCTCTGTAAAATAGTTCCGTTTCGAGAAAAATTTGTCCATCAGTTATAGAAATAACATTAGTCGGTATGTAAGCAGACACATCCCCTGCCTGTGTTTCAATCACTGGCAACGCAGTAAGTGAACCAGCACCGTTTTCATCATTCATTTTAGCTGCTCGCTCTAACAATCGCG
>CAXGPR010000199.1:0-2621 GCA_964011675.1 uncultured bacterium | reverse complement strand
TGCACTCTAATGAGAAAGCGATCGCTCGGCTCCTCTGCGCTACCTCCACCAACGACCGTATTCCAGAGAATAAACTCTTCCGCTTCAAGGATATTCTCAGAGAAGGACCCACTTTCATTATAGAAGATATATACGTCGACCGATTCTACCTCCACCGCATGGCTATAACACGACAGAAACAATATTACACACGTCAGAGCACACTGTATGCGTTTTCTCGCCATAGTGTTCTTAGCGGGCATAGATCTGCACTTCACCTTCATACTCAGCCTCTTCATCCAGCGGATACATCGGCCGCGCGCAGACGGTATGCCCCAAGCTCTTTAGATTGGCACTAGTCGAGCCCGGCGCGTCGACATTGAAATTTTTCTCCGCCCACGCTACAAAAAACTGCTCCTGACAGTGGGGCGACTTAACCACGACCAAATCGTAGTTTTTCGGGTCACGGCCGTGCGCTAAAAACAGCGAACGGTCGAATAGAAAGACCGGCTTGGACGCCAACACAATATCGATGTTGCCTGACTGCAGAACAGCCGTACGCCCACCGTCTTGCTCGTTACCCCACGACTCAAAATAGTAGGGACCGCTGGCCAGCATGCGCACAGTGCACTCCAATTGGATCGGCGTAAAACGATCATCTAACGCACCGCCCAGCGTAAAGGTCGCACTATTGCCCACGCCGATATCATACGCCTTCTCTATAGCCGGCACATCAACCAGTGGAGCTAGTACCTTGCCTCCGTACCCGGCCTCTATGAGCGCGGCCAAAATAGCGTTACTATCACCGCTTGCCCCCGACGAGGTCGCATCGGCCGCATCGGCAAAAATAGCCGTGCCTTCCATCGTTTTGGCCTCGGCAATGGCTGCCTCAACCGACACCAGCGGCGCCTGCATCTGCGCACGGTCCTTCCAAAAGTCTGCTGCCATGGCCTGCGCCTGGGCTTCGGCCTCGGCCCGGTTACCATCTGTCACCACGATAGCCTGCGAACACAGCTCCGGCACGTCAGTAAAAGGATTGCCGATCATCATGCCTGCTGCTAGTGCCCCCCCATCGCATTCCAAAGCCTGCGCTCGACGGATTGTTTCTCCGTATATCCCGGTATCCGTAATCAGCTCATCGCCACGAACTAGCGCGGGCACCACCGCACGCGCGATCACTGGTTTCAAGTCTTCGTCAATAATGCGCAGCAGCAGTTGGGCCGCGCGCCGCCCCGTGTCGACAAAATCGACATGCGGGTAGGTGTGATAAATTACCAGCGCATTGACGTGGCGCAGCATGCGGTCCGTGAGAATTCCATGCAGGTCGAGCGATATTATGATGGGAATCTCTTCGCCCAGCACGCGCCGCATCTCTCCCAGCAGATAGCCCTCTGGGTCGAGCTCCTCCGTGCAGCCCATCGCCCCGTGCACATGGAAATACACCGCATCCACTGCTCCTCGATGTGCCTCTAGCGTCTGCACATACTCGTCGGCCAGACGATCAAAGGCGGCCTGATCTAATGGGCCAGACGAATTGGCGTTGGCCCAATAAGCCGGCACCAACTCTATATCGTCGCGCGCCTCAAAGATCTGCAGCGCACCGGCGATCTCTGTTTCCACGCCGCGGCTAGACTCGATGATGTCCGCACCGCGCCGCACCTCAAAATCTTCGTAGCGGGTCAGCACTGGATTAAAACTAGAAATCTCTTGTGTGAAACGCGTGATGAGTATTCGGGTCATATTTAGTTACCTCAACGAAAAGGAATGCCGTCGCCGTGCCAGGGCTGGGCAAAGGTCGGTCCATTGCAAAAGCGCTTCATCCCCAAGGACAGGTCGATCTGCGTACCGGGCTTAAGCACCACCTGCACGTAGCGGTCGTCGATCGCCATCTCGGCTCCATCGGCCTCGAGCGTTGAAAACATGTGCTCGCCAAAGCAGCCAGCCTGCACGATCACCGTGCGCGCATGAGCGGGGCTCAAGTTGACCAGCGACAGTTCTACCCCGTCCTCGCTCAGTCCGCTGACTAGCGCCGCCACGTCTTCGGGCAGACCCGCTCTGCGCTCTTCCGCATCAAAGTAGCGCACCCGACCCTGTGCTAACCCGCCCCAGTAGATGGTCTGCGGTCCGCCCATGGTAAGCTGCTCCAATGCCTCGGTCACCACCGGATTACGCTGCTGCCAGTGGTGCTCGTCGACTTTGGTCAGATCGGCCTCGTCCTCCATCACCATCTGCAGCCGTCGACACACTTCTGCATAGTTGGCCTGGAGAATGCGTTCTGGGTAATCAGGTAGTTCGCCAGCTAAGTAGCGCGTCCACGCCCGGTCGTCAAGCAGACGCGGTCCGCGCGAAGTAACCTGACTCCACTCGGCTTCAGCCCCCTGTCGCAGGGTCTCTAAACGCTGCCAATCACCCTCATCCATAGAAGCCGCCCACAGATGAACCGGGTCCTGCGGAATCATTGTGCCGTATTCGCCCCAGCCCTCATTCGTGTGCTTAAAAGGCACCTGTAGCGGGCCGTCGCCCTCGCGCTTGCCTCGGCTGATCACCACGTCCAATTGCGAACGAATTAAGTTTAAGTATTTGCTGTCGCCTGTCAGCATCTGCGCGCACTCGGCCGCAATCATCATCGCCGAGCCCATCAT
>CAXGPR010000198.1:0-2678 GCA_964011675.1 uncultured bacterium | reverse complement strand
CCGGGAAACACGCATCGCTCGCGAAACCAACGTGCCTCTGAAGGAATGTTTCGGTAAGCTGCACCCACAGGGACCCCCTCAGCGGCAACGGCCCGTGCAAACGCGTCTTTATCAACCGACAGTCGGTCGACGTCGACAAAGAACCGCATAAACCAGTAGACCCCTCCGTCTCCGCCAGCCTCTCTCCCTGTCCTGACGGCGCGCAGACCACCGATTGCCTCGCGAATTTGCCGTGCGACAGTACGTCGTTGTCGAATCATTTCCGGCAGGCGTTCTAACTGCACACGACCGACGGTTGCCGCCAAATCATTTCCGTTGAGGTTCAACCCTGCCCGTATATTGGTTGAAGATTCTACGTTAAACGGTTTGCCACGATCGGCAAAACGCTTGGCTTCCCAAAGCAAATCTCTATCGCGAGAAAACACTACGCCCCCCTGCGGGCCTGTGGCATGGTGCTTACCACTCATGGTTGAGAAGGCCGCAATATCACCGAGCGTACCAGCTGGACGCCCCTTATAAGAGGCACCGTGAGCCTGTGCACAATCTTCTACGACGGGAATGCCGCGCGCGCTGGCCAGTTCTAAGATAGGATCCATATCAACCGGCTCTCCGGCAATATGCGCGACTACAATAGCCCGCGTGTGCGGAGTCAAAACCGCCTCGATCTGTTCAGCACTCGTGTTAAACGTGCCTTCATCCGCATCGGCGACGACGGGCACCTGGCACAGCATCGCCACGGGCATGACGCCTCCTGGATCGGTGATGGGCGGTACGACTACTTCTCCTGCTACGGGCAGGCGCAGAGCACCCAGCGCTGCATAGAGTGCCGACGTTCCAGAGTTAACCAAGTCGGCATAGCCCCCTCCGAGAAAATCGGCAAATGCCTGCTCATAGGCCTGCTCTTCAGCCCCGTTGTAGCCGATCGCGTGGCCGGTCTTCACGGCTGCATCAAAAAGAGCCAGTGCCGCATCGCGTTCTTCTTCACCGAACAGGTGGCGTGTAGGAAAGGGTTCGCTCCGAACCTTTTCTCCACCATCAATAGCCAGCATGTATATTCCTTTCTGTCATTCGGCCCAGACTCAGGCAACCCGTCCGCATTGGTCTGGGCCGACACTCCTCATATATTAGTTAAACTACACTTGTCAAACCATCGTGGAAAGCTATGGACACCATTTTAACCTTAGCACCTTTTGTCTTATGCCCCCTATTCATCACAGCGCTCTGCATACCGCCCATTAAGCGGCTCGCACAAGCACTCGACTTGGTGGATAACCCAACTTCTGCAGCGCACAAGTCTCACAAGCAGTCAACCCCCTATGGCGGAGCACTAGCCCTCGCACTTGGTCTGAGCATAGGACTCTTCCTGTGCGTCCCACTGCTCATTGTCGAATTGCCTTCTATCGTTGGTGCTACGGACCGCGTCTGGCCCCTGTCCGCTGCCTGGCTAGCTGGCGAGTTTCTCATACAATCGGTCGTTCTGACGAGCTTTTTGGGGTGCGGAATGGGTCTTTTTTTTATCGGTTTAATCGACGATTGGCGCAGCCTTTCTCCCCTTGCCCGTTTTTTGGGGCAACTTACTTTCATCGCTCTCTTGGTATACACCCAACCTCTGTTCCGACTCAACTTCTTATCCGAAATGCCGCTGATCAACGCGCTCCTGAGCGTCGTATGGATTGGCGCGATGAGCAATGCATTCAATTTTCTCGACAATATGGACGGCCTTAGCGCTGGCATTGGAGCTATTTGTCTGATTTTCTTGGGTTTTGCAGCTCTCCTAGCAGGAGAACCGGGAATCGCCGTGGTCTGCATTATGAGCTTTGGCGCATGTTGTGGATTCCTGCTTTATAACCTGCCTCCGGCCAGCATTTTTATGGGCGATGCAGGTAGTCTCTTTCTCGGCTACGCCATCAGCGCAATGGCAGCTTATCTCAGCCAGACCTACTCGGAAATACACATAGATCCTGCGTTGCGCTGGGCTCCCATACTGCTGGTTTCTATACCCATATACGACTTCATCAGCGTAAATTTTCTGCGCATTAAACGAGGGCAAGCCCCTTGGATAGGCGACCAAAACCATATTAGCCATCGTTTAGTTAGACTGGGGCTTTCGCGTCGCAATGCCGTGCTATGTATTTATTTGGCCACCGTCCTGAGTGGGATACCCTCTCTTCTCAGCATACAGCTCACGGGGCAAACCCTTTGGCTATGGTGCGCCCCTGTCAGTCTTTTTTTGCTGGCATTGGCAGACACATACTGGTACCGCGCACCGGAACCCGAGTGAACGATTCGGCAGATTTAGGCGGAGGCTACGCCTTCGCATCCCCCGACCCACAGCCTACAGCTCAGGCCCTGCTAGCAGCCACCCGTTCCGGCGAGGCCGGCGCACGACTCATCGTCTTGGCCGGTCCTCCCGGCGTTGGCAAGAGCAGCGTGGCTAAAGCGTTAGTCAACCTGTTGCCAGAGACCCTATTGATCGACAAAGATTACACTGCGGGCGGCTTTATCTTGGAAGCCGCCGACCTAAGAGGCGACGGCCCAGAACGTGCCTACGGAGCCACACACTATTGGCAAAAACTGCGGCCCCTCGAGTATGCCGGCCCACTGCGTTTGGCGTGTGAGAACCTAGTTGGTCGCCGTCGAGTCCTACTAGTAGGGGGATGGGGCCCGGAGCTAGGTAT
>CAXGPR010000197.1:0-2703 GCA_964011675.1 uncultured bacterium | reverse complement strand
AGCGTCCTACGCCCTCTCTGTCTGCTCCCCTACGCCGCGTATACGAGCTGGTGACCACGCGCTTTGTCGGCGTATTTCTGCCGGAACATGTTGTGGAAGAAACCGTCGTACTACTCGACGTCGAAGGCGCGTCCTTTATCGGACGCGGCAACACCACGTTGCAAGAGGGTTGGAAGATTCTGGAACGACGAAAAGACTATAAGCCAGAAAGCGAAAACGGAAGGGAAGAAGAAGCGCAGACAATACCGCAGCTTCAAAAAGGTCAGACCGTGCGCATATCAGATATGGAAGTGCGCGAAAAAGAAACTAAACCTCCGATCTCTTATACCGATGCTACGCTGCTAACGGCTATGAAGAATGCTGGTCGCCAGATCGAAGACGACGAACTGGCAGCTGCGATAAAAGAATCCGGTTTAGGCACGCCTGCTACGCGTGCCGACACCATAGAACGCCTGTTGCGCAGCAACTACATACAGCGCGAAAAGAAAGCGCTCCGCGCAACCGAGAAGGGCCGTGCCCTCATCGGTCTGGTGGCCGAACCGCTGCGTAGTCCTGAACTAACGGGCCAGTGGGAGCAGCAACTAAAAGAAGTGGAGGAGGGGGATAGAGAAGGTGCTATATTCTATCGAGACATCGCCGATTTCGTGCTAACTATTGTTCCACAGGTTGCAGATGGGAAAGCCCTCACACCTCAACAAGTAGCTCAAGCCCGCGATG
The DNA here is from genome assembly GCA_964011675.1 of uncultured bacterium. GTDB lineage: Bacteria > Latescibacterota > UBA2968 > UBA8231 > UBA8231. Next base: position 1,986 of record CAXGPR010000197.1, on the reverse strand, counting down.
CAAAAAACGACAAACGCAAGGGCAGGAAAAAACGAACTCGAGGAGGTAAATCGGTGGTCTTAGGTCCGTGTCCCAAATGCAAAGAAGGCGAAGTACGAGAAAGTCCCAAAGCCTATGGATGCAGTCGCTATAGGGAGGGCTGCAACCTGACAATCTGGAAAAAAACAGCCGGCAAAGACATCTCACCCAAACTGGCGAAAGATCTGCTATCAGACGGTCGCACTGAACATTTAGAAGGATTCACCAGCCGTGTCGGCAAGCCATTTGCCGCACGACTTAAGTTCGACGAAGAGTTTAAAGTCGTCTTCGAATTTAAAAATGGACCGGCAAGCGGCACGCAGCAAAAGACACAGGAAAAACGCACCAGCCAACCTTCTGAGAGCGAACCGCCTCCGGTGGATAAACCGCCTACGATGGAGGCACCACCTTCTGATGGAGCGCCACCCCCCATAGAGGAAATGCCGCTCTCAGAGGGACCGCCTCCATCAGAATCCTACCCCGTTCCTCCAACAAAAGCAGCGTCGGCTGCATCATCCGGCGAAGAATCAAACTTTCCCCAACTTAGCTGTCCCAAATGCAATGAGGGACACATCCTCGAGGGACGTAAAGGATTTGGATGTAATCGCTTTCGCGAAGGCTGTAATTTTGTCGTGTGGAAGACCGTAGCCAGCAAAGAGCTGACAAAGGAGCAAGTAGAGACCCTAATACGCGATGGGAAAACCGACGTGATCAGCGGTTTTAAAAGTCGCAAGGGGACGAACTTTAAAACGCGTCTACGACTCGACGAGGAATGTAAAACCGTCTTTGATTTTAACTGAATAACCTTGAATATTGTAACGTCCGACTGACGACCTGGAGAAAACTATGAGCAGTAAGAGCTTTCGCGATATGACGCCGCGCACCATGCCAGATAGAGATATGCTCGCAGCCATGAAGCGGGATCTGCGCTTTATACCAAGCGATCCGCAGCGCGCACGCGCACTGACCGCCGAGCAAGTAGAACGGTATAACCGAGAAGGCTACCTCTTACCCTTTCGCCGAACTGAGGCTTCCGAATCAGCAGACCTCAGCGCCTACTTTGACCGCTTGTTAGCCGACGTACACGCGGCCGGCGCAGACAGCTATTCCATCATCTCTGGTCACATCAAGCATGCGCGTATTTACGACATTGCTCGCGACGAGCGCATCCTGCGCTACGTGCGCGACCTTATCGGCGACGATATCATTTGCTGGGGGGCTCATTTCTTTTGCAAAATGCCCGGCGACGGCAAGACCGTATCGTGGCACCAAGACGCATCCTACTGGCCGCTAACGCCTTCCAAAACCGTCACCTGCTGGTTGGCCATTGATACGTCTGATGCCGATAACGCCTGCATGCGGTTTATACCGAGATCCCATATACAGGGGCAGCTGGAATACCGCACGAGCGACGCCAGCGAGAACAACGTGCTCAACCAAACGGTCGAGGACGTCGAGAGCTTTGGTAAACCTGTAGACGATGCGTTGGAAGCGGGCCAATTCTCTCTCCACAGCGACCTGCTTCTGCATGGATCGGGCGTCAATACGTCCAGCCGTCGTCGCGGAGGGTTAACCCTGCGCTATGCGGCAGCCGAAGTGCGCTCGCTACTGAATTGGCAGGGAGAGGGCATTATTGTCAACGGCTCCGATCCCTCGGGGCACTGGGGCAACCCGCCGCGCCCCGAAATCGACTGAGCGCCGTAGTTGCTTAGCTGTTTAGCGTGTGAGATAAGTGAGGCGTGAATAGCTCGGGTTCTAGCAAAAACGAATCGTGCCCCTTCTCGGAGTGTACCGTAATTCGCATATTGTCGACGCCAGCTTCTTTAAGTGCGCGCGCCATTTCCTCCTGCTGATGGGGATAGAAACACACGTCAGAATCAATGCTGAAGATCAGATAGGTCTGCTGGCGACAGCGCGCAAAAAGCTCGTCGACAGATGACACACTAGCCTCTGCGAGCAGATCAAAGC
>CAXGPR010000196.1:0-2734 GCA_964011675.1 uncultured bacterium | reverse complement strand
TATCCGTTCCATTGCCTTTGATTGATACAGCACGCTTATAAAACCCTTCGTCAGGGCCCAGCCAGCGGCCGGTCTTGGGCGCCGAGAGGTGCCAATCGAGTGGATCTTTCTCTCCCTCCTCAAATGAAGCGTTGTAAAGAATTGGAGTTTGACTCCAGAGAGGGGACGACAGGACGAATAAGGCAAATAAAAACTGCAGGTAAAATGGCGGAGAAACAGGTTTTAAATTAAGGAGAAACATCTTATTCTTCTGTGGAAAAGCTAAGTTAAAAGTATTGGCCCATGCCCAGAGAGATATGCCACTTTCTCTGACTATTTTTTGCCACATCTAGACGCCATACGGGTGTGTTGTAAATACGGTTAAATCCAAGGCGTAGACCTATTCCCAAGGCACTATGCAAAGAGGGCACTTCTGGAGCAGTCCAGGCAGTGCCAAAGTCACCAAAGAAAGCTCCTCCTATTGTAGCCCAGGTAGTTTGAAAAAAAGTCGGGCGAATTTCTGTGTTGACGATGATGCGACGGTTGCCTACCCATGTATTTACGGGAAAGCCACGTAGGCCTGTCTTGAGGCCGAGGGGGAGTTGTTGTATACCTGCGGGCTTGTGTATTGCGTCTACCCTTAGTCGTAAGGCCATACTACAGTTAGACCCCCAGCGCCGGTAGGCTTGCAGTTGCATTAGGGAAATACCGTTTTCAAAACGGGTTCTTGTTTGCCTAATGCCAATGTAAAAGGTTGAAAAGATATACACTCTGTTTTGCAAATGCCATCTTGGGGAAAGGTTTAAGCCCAAATGGAGAAAGGAAGTAGATCTTGGAGATATCCCCTGCGTATATCCCCAGCGCAGGCTGAGCGAGGAGCCCGTTTGAATATCTTCTACGGGACCTAATTTGTGAAAAAAGCGATCTGTAATATAATGAGGTTGCCACAGGGTTAAAGAGAGATGCGCATATAGGCTTGACTTTGAGATTATGCTGTAGTTTTCACCGATTTTTTCGGGCCCTTTACGTTCTAATAAGCCTACTTCAAGTATGGGGCGGACTTTCAGGACCTCACCGTGTGATGATCCATACCAAATGCGAGCACTGCGATCTGTCGTCTCATATCTTCCAAGTAAAGTGCTGGGTCCGAATAGCATAGTAATTGAATGAGTATCTCTCAGACTTATTCCGTAGGACATTTTACTATTGAGCGTAAAGAAGGGTCTATTTAGTGTCCATTGGAGGTCACGGTCTTCTCGAGAGGCGTAAGCGCGAGAGAAAATCGAGTGTTCTGAGCCGAATAGGCGGGGTTTCCAAAATGAAACTTCTGCGCTTTTACCGACGTATGTTTGGTTGGCTACGGAGAGACGGATGCGTTCGCCTCGTCCCCCAAGGTTATAATCAAGTCCCGTTAAGCCGTATTCAAGCGCATCTATAGAACCGTTCAGCGTTGGGGAGAGTGCTCGGGCATGAAGATCCCGTACTCTAACTTCAACGTGGATATCAGAGCCGATGGCATATGGAGTAAGCTGGACTTGGCTAAGGAAGGGGAGACGCCTCAAGTTGCGTGCTGACTCTGCTATGCGCGTTGAGTCGAAGGGGTCTCCCACTTTGAATAGGAGTTCGCGCTTTACTGTTTCTATACGGGTTCGTTTGGAACCCAGTATAGAAATATTTTGAATGGTCTGTGCGCTCCCTGCAGTCTGGCAGTATAATAATAGAGCGAAAATTAGCATTATGTGCTTCACAAGTGTAATCTTAGCGGCGCACCGTGTGCCGTGTCAACGGTAAAGAGGGTTTTATGACGCGTTTCAAAGAGATGAAAGGGATTTTTGGCTTATTGCCCACGCCGTATGATGCGGTTGGAGAGGTACTCGAAAAAGATCTGAGAGCTGCGGCCGATTTCTGCTGTAAAAGCGGACAACATGGAATTGTTTGGCCCGTTATGGTAGGGGAGTTTTACTTCTTGGGCGAAGCAGAACGCATTCGCCATTTAGATACGGTAATGGATGAGGTCTGCGGTAGGCTCCCCGTCGTTTTTGGCTGTTCCGGCGTTTCGGTTTCTCAGGTCTTACTGTTTGCTCGCGCTGCGCAAAAAAAAGGAGCAGATTCAATTATCGCTATGGCCCCTGCCCAGACTGATGCCGCTATCGCAATGGACATGTACCGGCGGGTGGCCGACGTCTTTGACGGGCCAATAATGGTACAAAATGCCGATATGTATGCCCCACTGCGCGGAGAACAGGTTGCTCAGCTCGTTGATGAGATACCGCAGGTAGAATATGTGAAGGAAGAACGTCAGCCTGGTCCTAAGCATATCGCCGAAGTTCATTCAATGGTGGGGGATAAAGTGCGGTGCATATTTGGAGGTGCTGGAGGTAAATTTCTCCCCGACGAACTGAATAGAGGGGCCTCAGGGTGTATGCCCGCCTGTGAACTGGCTGATGTTCTTGTAAAGATTTATGACGTATGGCTGGCAGGAGATAGAGAAGGCGCCCGCGAAATACATCGTCGGTTACTTCCACTCATAAACCTCGAGACCCATCCCTTCATGCGGTACATATTAAAGCGACGCGGCGTATTTACTTCGCTGGAAGAGCGTACGCCCCCTGGCGCCCTAGCGCTAGATGTAGCTGATTGCCGCGAGATAAGTACGCTGCTCCTTGCTATAGAAAATGATATTAATGGTTTCCCTTTTATTGGAGACGAGTAGAGCGCGTGACGTATTGGGCTCTACTACGTTTCTTTCTTCCGC
>CAXGPR010000195.1:0-2823 GCA_964011675.1 uncultured bacterium | reverse complement strand
GCGGACGTCGCCGAGTGGTGGGTTGATCAGGACGACCGCATATATCAGTAAAGGTTGTATGTATCGTGGATGAAGAGCATGTAGTGGACGGGCCTCTCTATTGGGAGGTTCATCCACTGCAGCAAGAGAAGGCTAGTAAGTCCCTATCACTAATCGTCATAGTCGCAACTGTGAGTTGGTCCACCGCATATAGTTTCGGCCACTTCGGCTACGGTCTGCTGTCTCTCTGTTTTCTTGTATCCTCGCTGGCCCATTATTTTTTCCCCTCTCGCTACAGGCTGGATGAGGCCGGTGTTTCTCGCGACCTCCTAGGACGTCAGACCCGACGCGCGTGGACGGATTTTCGCCGAGTGGACGCGCGCTCAAATGGCTTATTTCTCAGCCCTTTTGCTCGGCCTAGTAGACTCGACGCTTTTCGCGGTTTATTTCTACCGTTTCACGCAGAGGGTGATCGGATAATATATTACGTTCAACAACATGTCGATTTTAGAGCAGATTAAAGGTCACTGGCGGCACGCATTTACTATTCCGCGAGCCGGTGAGTGGAATGATAACGACCAAGCGTTAATTGAGAAACTCGCTGCATTTGTAGTGCGGCGTGGGTTGGGTGCCCCAGCCACGATGCTATTAGAGTCGAGTCGCCCAATTAATTTTGTCGGAAGTCAAGTACTTGCCTTTATCGGACCATTTGCCACGCTTGTATTTTCACGCGATGAATATGACCGTTTTGTGTGCCTTTTGGAGCGGCGTGAATGTGTTGACCTAATCATGGATGCAATAGCGAAATTGGAAAGTGAAACGGACGCTCATGAGTAAAATGGACGTGGTCATTGCGACAGACTGCGGCAGCACGACGACGAAAGCCATTCTCATAGAGCGACGAGAGGATGGGTATCATCAGACGTTTCGCGGTGAGGCCCCCACTACGGTAGAAGCACCATTTGAAGACGTAACGCGTGGCGTCCTCAACGCCATACAAGAGGTAGAGGAACTATCCGGCAGGCAGATATTAAACGGCGAATCTATTGTAACGCCGTCTGAAGAATCGCGCGGTGTCGATGCGTATATCTCTACAAGTAGTGCCGGTGGCGGTTTGCAAATGGTTGTTTCGGGCGTCGTGAAGTCGATGACGGGCGAAAGTGCTCAGCGCTGTGCGCTGGGAGCCGGCGCGATCGTGATGGACGTATTAGCATCGAATGACGGTAGGCTGCCTCATCAAAAGATTGCGCGTATTCGCCAACTGCGCCCCGATATGGTTCTTTTGGCTGGAGGTACCGACGGTGGTACCGTCAGTCATGTTGTCGAATTGGCTGAATACATAGGTGCCGCAGATCCTAAGCCACGTTTTGGCAGCGGTTTTAAGCTTCCCGTAATCTACGGAGGTAATAAAGACGCGCGGGCCGAAGTCACAGCAGTGTTGGGTGAAAAGACCGCACTTACGCAGACAGAGAATATCCGACCCGTTCTGGAGCGGGAAAACCTTGGGCCTGCGCGTCAGGTTATTCACGATCTATTTCTTGAGCATGTGATGGCCCAAGCGCCCGGTTATCGCAAATTGATGGACTGGACGCACGCGCCCATCATGCCAACTCCAGGGGCCGTCGGTCAAATTATGCAGACCATTGCTCGACAGTTAGATATCAACGTGGTTGGCGTAGATATTGGCGGTGCAACGACGGATATGTTTAGCGTATTCTCCGAGGTGTTTAATCGGACGGTTAGTGCGAATTTAGGCATGTCCTACAGTATATCGAATGTTTTGGCAGAAGCTGGGATAGACAATATACTGCGTTGGGTTCCATTCGATATCGAAGAGGCCGATCTGCGCGACCGTATTAAAAATAAAATGATTCGGCCAACGACGATCCCACAACTGTTAGAGGAGCTTCAGGTAGAACAGGCTATTGCACGAGAAGCGCTACGCTTGGCATTTGTTCAGCATCGCGAGTTGGCGGTTGGTCTCAAGGGTGTGCAAACAGAGCGAACGCTGTCTGATGTGTTTGATCAAAATGACGAGGGAGATAGTCTGGTCCAGATGATGGATCTCGACCTGCTAGTCGGGAGTGGAGGCGTTCTCTCACATGCACCTAGACGTGCTCAGTCTGCGGCGATGCTTATCGATGCATTTCAGCCAGAGGGTATAACGTGGCTTGCAGTAGATAGCATTTTTATGATGCCCCATCTGGGTGTGATGTCGACGGTCAATGAGCGGGCAGCCACGGAAGTCTTTGAGCGAGATTGCCTTATCTATCTGGGTACCTGTGTAGCGCCCAAGGGAGAGGGAAGACCGGGTGAAGCGTGTATGAACTTTTCTCTCGATTTGCCAAGCGGAAAAGAGGAAGGGGTTTTACGAGTTGGCGATATGCACCTATTTCCGCTGGGAGACGAGGAAGAGGCTCGAATTTCGTTGAGTCCTCTGCGCGATTGGGATTTGGGTAACGGACCAGGTCAGGAGGTGATATCTACGGTTCGTGGCGGCGTCGTTGGAGTAGTTGTAGACGGACGCGGCCGGCCCATTCAGATAGCCGAAGATCGAGATGAGCGCTTAGCGCAGATCACTGCCTGGCACCAAACGTTGAAGCTTTACGGCGGAGATTAATAATGGCACACGCATATACACCCGGTTTACGCGTCACGCCCTATGCCGTTGTGCGCAAGGATCGCAAGCTGCCTCTACAGGGAGAAGTCATTGCAGCGGTGGGAGATTTTGTCACGCGAGATCAGGTTGTAGCGTGCACCGATTTGCCCGGTGATGTGGTCGCGCTCAATCTGGTGAACCGGTTGGGATGTTCACCGGCGGAGGTGGCCAGATACATGCTCTAT
>CAXGPR010000194.1:0-2824 GCA_964011675.1 uncultured bacterium | reverse complement strand
ACGTCTGTGTGGCCTTTGAAATCAAGCTGCTATAAAGTAGAACGAATCTAGTCCTAAGAGGGGGAGTTCACGGCTTGGGAGATCCTATTCCAGTAACCATTATCAGCGGCTTTTTGGGCGCTGGCAAAACCACTCTGCTCAACTACTTGCTCAACGCCAAGCACGGGTTACGCGTAGCGGTATTAGTCAACGACTTTGGCGCAATTAATATTGATGCGGCTTTGATTACAGGCGTCTCCGAAGAGTCAACTATTGACCTTTCCAATGGATGCATATGCTGCTCGATTCGCGACGACTTACTCGAGTCTGTTTTGCAACTCGTCCAACGCACTGACCCTCCGGATTACATTGTAGTTGAAACAAGCGGCGTGTCGGACCCCGTAGCCGTTTCACTAACCTTTATCGCCCCCCAACTGCAGTCTCAAACTCGGGTGGATAGCGTGATAACGATAGTTGATTCAGAGCACATTGGCCAAATCGAAGGTAAACAACGAGAGCTCGCTCTAGACCAAATCGCCACAGCAGATATGGTAGTGCTAAATAAAATCGACTTGGTTGATAAAATAGAGCGTGAAAAGTTGGCTGACTTTATTAGAGAACGCGTTCCGAGCGCACGTATTTTTGAGGCTATACATGGCGCAGTGCCGCTCGATATGGTACTAGGCGTAGGAGCGTATGATCTCAGCCGCTTTGCCAACAAACCGGAATTAGATATTCACGTTCACTCAGGTGACAGAGCACATACGCACAACTCTACTGAAGTAGAGCACCACGAGCACCACGAACACACGCTTGTTTACAATACGTGGAGCTACACAACGGATCAGCCCCTATCACGCCGGGCCTTGCTTGATGCTGTGAAAAGTTTACCTCCGACGATCTACCGTGCTAAAGGAATTGTTCTGCTCGATGATACGCCCCATCAAAAAGGAATCGTTCACTTTGCTGGACAGCGTACGCGCCTAATCATGGAGGAAGCGTGGGACAACGAAAAACCGCAAACACAGTTGGTCTTTATCGGTGAAGAAGATGGGATCTGCGCCGATGACTTACAGACGCTCTTTAACGCATGTCGTACAGAGTTGCATGGCGTTAAGTCCTAGTGCTTAGAACGATAATTACTCGCGTATAGCCAAAGGCATAAGGCCCACTACATTGGGCACGAGCGCGTTTAGAAAGAGAATTGGGGGATATGTTCCGTGCCTAAAACCATACTCTGGCGGCGAAACTTTTCTCCCTGCTGTTGAATCTGTCTAATATTTTGCACCCCGAGCAATTCCATAGATCGCAGTAAGTCTTCTTTTATCAACTCAAAGGCGCGCGTTAAACCCAGGTGACCGCCGGCTCCAAGTCCCCCTGCCGTCACTCGGCCCAATCCCACAGCTTTTAGGCCGTAGCTGAGCCCGATAAGGACATCTAACCCGCTTCGAATGCCGCCGTCCATCGCGCAGTCGAGTTTAGAGTTGGACGCCCGCAATTTAGGCATGGCTTCGGCGACAATCTGCAGCGACGGAATAGCGCGACCCAGTTGACGCCCGCCGTGATTGGAGAAAATTACGCCCGTTGCACCTAGTTCCTCTGCTCTCAAAGCATCTTCCGCGCAGTGAACACCCTTGACGATCAGCGGCTGATCGCCCCATGCCTCTTTGATCCACGGCAAATCACTCCAAGTGACAGCTGAGGCGGCAAGCTGCTGCCCGATACCGGCATAAGGCATGGGCTCGCCATGTTCGTTGATGATATTACAAAAAGGAAGTAATCCGCCATCGCGCCAATGCCTCCATAACCACCCTGTCCGGGGGAGCACTTGAGGCCCTAGTTTGATCCTGTGCAACGCACGCTCAAGCTTCCTTGGACCAGAAAAAAGAGGACTCACTGCATCCATCGGCTTCATCCGTTCATGCACTATTCTGTTACCCGAAACCGCGGTGTCAATCGTAAGTAATAGGGCAGAAAAGCCCGCATCTCTCGCCCGGCTAATTCCTCGCTTCGCGGTTTCTGCACCACCGCACAGATAGAGTTGGAACCAATTTGGACCATTCGATGCCTCAGCCACAGACTCCATCGGCGTTTGTGAAAGCGTCGAAAGCGCCATAGCCGTTCCAAATTCCCCTGCCACTTGCGATGCAACCGCGTCAGCCATTGGCCACAGTGTACGGAGGCTTCCAACCGGTGCGACGAAAAAAGGAAGAGAAAGCTCCTGACCGAACACGTTCGTTGTTGTATCTAACTGTTTATGTTTGATAGCTCCAGGAGGCGCGAGCAACGTCTGTTGAAAGGCCAAGACATTCGCCTTCAGCGTAGTCAGATCGTCCGCGCCACCGACAAAGTATTCAGCAGCAACTGGAGGAATTTCTCGAAGCATAATACGCCAGATATCTGCTGTCGTCTGCGCATCGGCGATTTCGTTTTCTCTGATTCTAAACATGGAATATTCTCACACTATGTATTATCAAATTTGCTACGGCTACCACTGAAAATATACGGATTTCTGCCCAAGTGCGAGAGAGTAATAAATGCAGTTGAACCATCTGTTTCTCAAACGAGTCTTTAATCACACTATGAAGGAGAGAAGCGTCTAAATCGATGACAATCTAGTTCGGGAGGTAATCCGATTAAGACACCTGCGTCGCGTGAGGCCTTGGCCCAATCTAGCAACAAACCGTATTCCCAATTTTCCTGTAGCCCGCCAAGCCATTGTGTGTCTCGAGATGAGATTATACAAACGATATTGGCCAGATCACAAGGGCCAAGGCATCCCGTGATTGTCAGGTCTATCGTCTTGCTTAGTTTTTGCTCTTTCCACTGCTGTTTAATCCAATCG
>CAXGPR010000193.1:0-2864 GCA_964011675.1 uncultured bacterium | reverse complement strand
GGAGTTCGCTTGAACATGGCCATAGTGCGCTATTTGCAGGGGCGCCGTAACGAGGCGCAAGTTATTTATCAGCAAGTTGTAGACTCTGATGATCGCTACGAGGGGTTCTTGAACTTTCTTGAAGACGAGAAGTAATTTATTGTGGAACCTGTAATTAATACAGAAGTCTACAGAAAAGTAAGATCAAAAAAACGCATAATGTGACGTAGGTCATGTGAATTCAGCGTTTTTATGCCGAACATAATAGAAACAGAGTACCTGTCACCTTAAAAAGGAGGTGCAACCTGATGAACAACGCGAACTTTTTTTACCTGTTACTTGCTCTATTGTACTTCGTTCCTGTTAGTGCACAAGAGGGCGAAACAGATGATGCCGCTGAGTCTACCGACGTTGCTGTTGATGGAGAAGATGATGATTGGTTGAATACTGTTTGGACTCAAGTTGATGATATGGTTCAAGAAGAAGAGTTTCAGAAACAAGAGATAGTCACTGTGGCTGGTGTGCGTGGCGCTGAGGCAGAAGACAATATCCTAGCGAAGCTTTATTACAAAGGTGGTAAGCGCTACCCCAGTCAAGACAAGTTGGTTAAAGCTATAAAGACATTACAAGAAGCTTTAGAAAAGAACCCTAAGTCGCCTAATGCGCCCAAGCAAAAGTTTTTTGTTGCTCAATGCTATGAGAAATTAGGTAAGGCTGATCAGGCGCTTGACTATTACTCGCAGGTAACTAAAGATCATCCTAAGTCTTCATACGCAACTAAGGCGCAGAACAAGATTAGCAAGATGAGTGTTCAGTAGTAAAGAATAGATTAAAGCACAGATAAGTAAAAAAAGGAAGGTCCTCGGACCTTCCTTTTTTTATTATACTAATATCTTCACGCTGACCCTCTACTAGAAAGTTACGAATGGCGGAACCTACTAACGACTCTCGCTTACAACTTTTAATCGGTCCTATTGTAGCTGTTCTCGTACTGTTGTTGTCTCTTACAGAAGGTTTCGAGCGCGCTGAACTTCTCAGTTACGATTACCGTTTCATACTCCGCAATCAAATCTTCGGTCTTCCAGAAATGGACCCCAATCTCGGTAGCATTGAAATTAGCGATTTATCAATACAGAATGAGGGACGTTTTAATAACTGGACGCGTGCTGAATATCTTGATGTAGTTCGTATCCTAGGAGAATATGGTGCTGATCGAGTGGCATTTGATATATACTTTCTTGAAGGGATAACCAAATTACTTACGGAAAAACAAATTCGCAGTCTTTCCAGTATCGATTCACGGGGCATTGAAGGGTTACTGACGCAAGCCGACTACGATAGCCGTTTCGCTAAAGCTATAGAAAAAGCGGATAATGTGTATTTAGCGCAGTTCATGTATAAACAGTTGCAAAAAGATGAACTCGACGTGGATCAGACAAGTGCGCTTGAGTATATACAGAATCACTCACCGCAACTGATGGTGCCTCCCGGGGAAAGCACCATCACTGAGGCAATAGGCTTTAAGCCGCCTATTGCTCTTCTGCGTAACGCTTCACGTGGTTTTTCTTATGCTCAGACGGAAAAAGATTCTGACGGTGCTCGCCGGCGCTACCCGGTCGTATACCAGTATAAAGGTATACTGTTTCCATCAATTGCACTACAGGTTGGCTGTGATCAACTTCAAGTTGATATAACCGAAGTGCAGGTCTGGCCGGGCGAACATGTTCTAATACCCAATGCAAAGATGTCTGATGGTCGAGTTAAAGATATAAAGATTCCTATCAACGACGATGGAACGATGTATGTTAACTGGGCTGGAAGCTGGAAAGAGACATTTGTTCGTTATGACCATTGGGAATTGCGTAAAACTGCTCAGTTATACGATAGGCAAAAAATCTTTGACAAGATTAAGAGCTTGATTGCCCAAGATCCGTCAATACGTCGTAACCCGCGCCTGCTGCTAAAAAGTTTAGTCTCTCTTGGTTACACAGAAAAAGCCATTAAGAATCAGTGGAATTATTGGAACATGAGCAGTCAAATTGAAAGATCGGTGCTTAAACAACCTGACTTAGATGCTAATGGATTTTATGCGTCCGTGGGTATGAAAAACCCGTCAGACAGTAACATAAAACTCTTCAATGATATACAGCGAAACAATAGAATTGCCCAAATAGTTGAACAGACGCCGGATATAGACTTTGCAGGCCTAAAAGCTGCATTACCAGAGTACAATGCCGAGGGGGACCATTATGTAGAGTTGGCTTTTGACTTTATTCGTCGTAATATGGTAGATGGTAAAGTTGATCCAGCCGTACGTCCGCTCTACTTATATCCTCCCAAATTGGCGACAGTTCGTGAAGAAGAAGGTCGTAAAATAAAGCGTCTTATAACGCCTGAGGAAATTAAAGGAAAAATCCTCTTCTATGGCGAGACATCGACGGGGAGCACTGACTTAAGTGTGATTCCCTTCGAGGGCAGTTACCCTATGGTGGGTATATATTCAAATGTTTTGAATACCATATTGAACGAGTCTTTCATAAGTCGTCCTTGGTTAGGGGCTCGTTATCTGTTCGTCATGATTTTGGGCGTGGCTATGTCTATTTTCGTGCCGCGATACAAGGTACTTCAAGGCGCATTTGTTATTAGTGCTTTGGGGGGTCTGTATGCTCTTCTTACGTTTTACTCGTTTACGCAGGGTATTTGGTTGGATTTTGTCGGTCCAATGCTAACAATTGTTGCAGGGTATTTAGTTATAACCATCTACGGGTACATAAAAAAAGAGAAAGAGAAAGAATTCGTACAAGGCGCTTTTGGACACTATTTGTCTCCTGCTGTTGTTGAGCAGATCATGGATAATCCGGATATGGTCAATCAACTGGGTGGTG
>CAXGPR010000192.1:0-2872 GCA_964011675.1 uncultured bacterium | reverse complement strand
TCGACATTGTTCGTATCAAAGCGCAGCGCAGGCGCATTCTCGCACAGACAGCCGCCCTGCATATAGGCTGAAACCATGCACACCGGTGCGGCGGCAGCTAGGCGATCATCGACGGCGTAAAGGTTGTACGTCTGCGTGCCGCCGCCCGATTCGCCCGTACATACCAGTCGCTGTGGGTCGACCTCGGGCAGCCCCTCGACAAAGTCTAGCGCGCGGATCGCGTTCCACAGTTGGAGACCGAGAATCGAAAAATTCCACAGCTGCTGCTCACCGTCTACGCGCTGCCAAAAGGCGCGGTGCACGGTGCCGTAGTCTTCATCTTGGTACGCACCCGACAGGTGTCGCGCGCTGTCGTTGTAGTCGACCATATCCCACATAAAGGCGGTGCAACCGATCCGCGCTAGGGTCAAGCCGCGCGCTAGGTAAGAAGCGTCGTCACTCTCATTGAGGCGACCCAGCCTAGCGTGTCCGTGTGGAGCCAGCACGCCCGGATGGCCTCCCGGCGTTGGGTCGAGCGGACGAAAGAGCGTCCCACCCACGTAGAAGTTGGGCAAGCTTTGGAAATAAACTTTCTCCAAGCTATAGCCGTCGCGCTCAATGCGATTCCAAATGCGCGCATTCAAGGGCGGCTTGTCCGGCATCGGCGATAGACCGGCAGCAAAGAGCACCTGCTCTTTCAGCCGCGTGCGCTCTTCTTCCCAGTCTGTGCGGCTAGCGTAGGTTGCGGGAACAAATTCCGTATCCGTATAAGGTAGGTCACGCCATCTCGGATCCACGATACCGACTCCTCTGTAGAACATTTAATTGCCGTGCAGCGCAGCACTAAGAAATACCGGCTGGCGCCTATAGGCAAATAGAGGAGCACCACTGGATGATCGTGCGTTTTACAGATGCCACGCAGCGTCTATATTTAGGCGCTAACTTCGCCCACAAAAACAGAACATCGAGAACGCTATGCAAGCCAACGCCGTGGTATTCACCGCACCCAACACCGTCGAATACGCCCCCGTCACCACGCCCGAACCCAGCCCCTCCGATGTCGTCGTACGCGTGACCCATTCGTGGATCAGCAACGGAACGGAGGGCTCCTTTCTCCGCGGAGAGCGCATTGAAGGCGACACGCCCTACAGCGGAGAGCACGATCCCTGGCCCTTTCCCGTCGTCGCTGGCTATCAGAAAATCGGCATTGTAGAATGGGTCGGCGAGCAAATAACCGACCTGGCCGTGGGCGAAACGGTCTTTGCCACCATGGGCAAAGTCGAGGGCATGTACCGCGAGCGCGCCGGCCAGATCTCACCTTCTATCGGCGGCCGTGACGGTATTTGGAAGCTGCCCGATGGCGTCGATCCGCTGGCTTTTTCCGGGCTCGTGCTCACGCAGGTAGGCTACAACGCCGGCACGCGTCCTAAAATAGAAATCGGCGACGGTGCCATCGTTATCGGCGATGGCTTGGTCGGCCAGTGGAGCGCGCAGACGCTGGCCTGGCGCGGCGCCCAAGTGCTATTGGTGGGCCGTCACCGGGACCGCTTGGAAAAATTTGTCAACGCACCCTACTGCCACGTAGTTAATGCGCACGAAGAAGACTGGGTTGCCAAGGCCAAAGCGCTCTTTCCCAGCGGTGCCCAAGCCGCCGTTGATACGGTTGGCTCCATCGAGGTTATGGAGCAATTTCAGCAGGTGGTGCGCCGCTGCGGCCATCTGGTCTCGGCGGGTTTTTACGGCACGCGGGACGCCATGGCGCTGCAGCCGCCCCGCTACGGCGAGTACTCGGTCGATCTGGTGTCGGGCTGGCAACCCCGACGCATGGACGAAACGCTGCATCTGATCGCAGCGGGCCAGCTGCAAACGCTACCGCTCATTACGCATCGCTTTCCCGTGGCTCAGGCGGCCGATGCTTGGGCACTGATTGAATCTAAGCGCGAACCTGTACTCGGCGTTATTCTCGACTGGTAGTTCGCCTTACCAGCCCATGCCTCTCATCACGTAAGGACCGACCACACCATGTCTACTCATATTCCCGCGACCGCTCACGTCCTGCAGTTTGCCGCTCCGGGACAGCCCGAATGGCGGCCCATGCCCGTGCTAGAACCGCAGGAGGGCGAAGTGCTTATGAAGGTAAACGCCATTACCACCTGCCCGCACTGGGACCTACACATCAACGACGGCGATCCGATGTTTCCCAACATGCAAATGAACTATCCCTACACGCCGGGACAGCCGGGACACGAAGCCGTTGGACAGGTGGCCGCGCTCGGGCCGGGCGTCAATGGATTTGAGGTAGGTCAGCGCGTCGTAGCATGGCGCGATCGCGGTCTGGCCGTGCGCCAAGGCTGCTACGCCCAGTATGTGCCCTTTGCCACCGACAGCCTGCTGCCGGTGCCCGAACACGTACCCGACGAGCGCGTCGTCTCGCTAGAGCTGGCCATGTGCGTGCAGGTATCGTTTGACCAACTCGGCGTCTTTGGTGGCGTAGAGGACAAACGGGTAGGCATCTCGGGACTGGGTCCAGCCGGCCTGCTGGCCGCGCAGATGGCCCAGGCCTATGGAGCAGAAGAAGTGGTCGCCTTTGATCCCCTGCCCGAGCGACGCGCGTTTGCCCAACAGGTGGGTATTCAACAGACGCTGCCACCCGATGCAGAAGCTTTTGCCGCTGATCGCTTTGCCGACGGTGCGCTCGATTTGAGCATTGACTGCACGGGGTTCAAATCGGCGATCCAGTATCTAATGGATCGCACGCGCACGGCCGTGACGATCTTTGGCGTGCTCCGCGAAACCATTGAATACGACGCCTCGCACCGGCGCGATGGGTTGGCCCTAGTCGGCTACGAGAACCACAATCTGGGCGCCGGTCAGCGCGCACTGAAGCTCATTG
>CAXGPR010000191.1:0-3000 GCA_964011675.1 uncultured bacterium | reverse complement strand
CCTATTCTCGAACATTTTCTCGACCGATCGCTGATCTTGGGCAGCCTCAACTCGCGCATTGTACGCCCCGGCGACGGCTATCAAGATCTCCACAGCGACATCCCCGGCACTATGCTCAACATGGGCACGCCCGTCATGATGAATACAGTGTGGATGCTCGACGACTTCTCTCCGGAAATTGGCGGCACGCGCGTCGTACCAGGCTCGCATCGCAGCGGGCTAGGCACGCCCCCTGAAGACTTTAACGTCAAGCACGAAATACAGCCAACAGCGTCGGCCGGATCGGTCATCGTATTTAACGGACAGTGCTGGCACGGCGGCGGCGCGAACACGAGCGATCGCAATCGGCACGCGCTCTTTGGACACTACCGAAAACACATGCTGCTCTTCCAACTAGATCCCCACGACGGCTTCCCACCCGAGTGGTTTGACGGCCTGACGCAGCGTCAGAAAGAGCTCATGCGCATGACGCACGGGAAGGGCTTAAGCGAAAAGCACGCCGCGGACGCACACTTCTAAAGCCTGCGTCTGCTGGGTGCCGTCTAGCCACTGCAGCAAGTCTTGCAATACGCGGGATAGGGCGACATAGGATCCAATCCAAAACGGAGGAATCTATGTCGCCAGCCTGCACATCTTCAGCCCAATGGCTTCCGCGAAACCGCATATCACTCAGCAGCCCGATGACCATTCCGTTCACATTTATCGACCCAGGACCGCTGCACGACGGCGAACTCAAATTAGTTCTGGAACGCACAGAACTGTGCAACGAGCGCATGAGCAACGCGCCTTGCTACACGTTTACAATGCACCACCGTCCTGACAGACGGCGCGCAGGATATATCGATGCGCGTATCGGGGAAGCCGAACTGCTCGTCTACTACGCAGGCCACATTGGCTATAGGGTAGACCCCCCCTTTCGCGGACGCCGTTTTGCCGCGCGTTCATGCCGTCTGATCTTATCCCTGTTCAAAGCACACGATATCAATCCGGTGTGGATCACCTGTAACCCAGACAATATGCCCTCCCGAAAAACGTGCGAGCGACTCGGTGCCAAGATGGTAGAAATCGTCGACCTACCCGCCGACACCGACATGTATCGCTATGGAGAACGGCGCAAATGTCGCTACCGGTTGGACCTGTAGGACGAGGGCCTCTACCGGTCCGCTGAGAAACGCAAATCCACAAACGCGGCTCCAAGATTGATTCCGTATAAAAAACCGTGCGGTAACGCATTCTGGACGGAATGACCCTGCGAGGATAGATTTCTTGCGTTCGCCTCACAGGCAAATTAGAAAGTTTTGAACCAACTTTTTTATAATAGGATAGCGCAATGTACCAGACTACACCCGATACCATCAGCGACGAGACGGTCAGCCAGTTTAAACAGCGCGGCTTTATAAAGATACCTGGCGTCATATCCAAGGAAGAAGCCGCTCACTTTCACGATGCGGCGCTGGAGGCCAGCGCGCGCGTGGATCAGGGACGCGACCGACCCGTTTTCAATCAGCACGTCAACGTTTGGCGCGAGGATGAAACCATGCGTGCCCTGACGCTGCACAAAAACGTCGGTGGTGTTGCCCAGCGCCTAGCCGGTGTTCCTATGCGCCTCTGGCACGACCACATTCTCATCAAACAGCCCAACAACCAAGTAGCGACTGAGTTTCACCAAGACCAGCCCTACTGGCCGCACGCCCATTCGTCCAACGCGCTGTCGGCGTGGATTGCCCTGTGCGACGTTCCCGTTGAACGCGGCTGTATGAGCTTTATTGCCGGCTCTCATCGACACACTGACCTAACAGCTCAAAACCTACTCGACGGGCGCGACCTGTTCGGAAAGTGTCCTGACTTAGAGTATGAGGAGCGCGTAACGCTGCCTCTTAAAGCGGGCGACTGCACCTTCCACCACGCCCGCTGCGCACACATGGCCGTGCCCAACCAGACGGATATACCGCGGGTTGCACACGTCGTGATTTTTATGGACCAAACGACGACCTACGTAGAGAAAAATCACGTCGTAACCGATCCGCTCGACTTACAAGAGGGAGAGCGCATCGAAGGCGAGCTATTCCCTGCCGTGTGAGAGGACTTCTCCTTGGCACGCAAAGATATACGAACCATCTCCATATACTGCGCAGCGTGTAAAGCGCTGCTGTACAAGTACCGCAAGGGCGGACGAGGAGGCTTAGTAAAGTGCCTGGTCGAACGCATCACTGAGGACCATACGGCAGGCGATTGCACCTGCCCTCAGTGCGGTCAGGCATTTGCCCGCCAGCGCATGATGGAGGGCAAACCCGCGCATAAGATCATACAGGGCAAGGTCTTTACCAAAGGCATGTCGCGCAAGTAAGCGCGGATTTGAGGTGTGGAACCCCATAACGGGTTCTATGAATCTTTGGCGGAACAGTTGGGCAAACTTATATTTAGCCCTTCTCGCACGTACGAATTGACTGTATTTTGAACTTTTTACCTACACCCAACTCATGGAGTCCTTTATAATGAGCGATTACTTTGTCTACATTGGCACCTACTCAAACGGAGGCAGTGAAGGGGTCTACGTTCAGCGCTTAGATATGGAAAGCGGCACCCTATCGCCGATTAGTGCCCACGGCGAGATTGAGAATCCCTCTTTCCTCGACCTCTCACCCGATCGCCAATTCCTGTATACCATAGGCGAGGTTGGTCAGGTGGACGGACGACCGGGCGGAGCCATTGGTGCCTATGCCATCGACTCATCTAGTGGCACGCTCACGCATCTAAACACCGAATCGACCGTGGGCCCCGGTCCCTGCCATGTCAGCGTAGATGCGACGGGGCGCTACGTGCTCGTAGCCAATTACGGTGGCGGCAGCGTGGCCATCCTACCCGTGCGAGATGATGGTTCGCTCGGCGAAGCCAGCGACTTTGTCCAGCACGAAGGCTCCAGCGTCAATCCGAATCGCCAGGGCGAACCGCACGCTCACTCGATCATGGTCTCCCCCAACAATACGCACGCCTTAGCGC
>CAXGPR010000190.1:0-3043 GCA_964011675.1 uncultured bacterium | reverse complement strand
TCGTAGACGACCTCTCCAATATCGCGCATGCGAAACTGGCCACCGACTAGGGGTAAATCTCCAATTTGTTCAGTCTGATCAAATTCGCCGATAGCTCGTACTATAAAACGCCGCTGACCGTCGATGACGCGGCCGAGCGACATGCTGACGTTATTCTCTCTTAACTGCCAGCCGAGCTCCCCCAAAGATATGTTGTGTGACTGCAGCCGTTCTCGATCCAACCCGATAGTCAACTGTTTGTCCTCTAGGTCGTCAATCTGCGCATCAGCCACGCCGTTGAGACGCATGAGGCGAGGTACGATCACCTTCTGTATGACCTGAAGAAGCCGATCGTTTTCCCCCTTCCAAGCCATATTGGCGTCAACGATTGGACGCTGATCACTCTGCCAACGTCGCAACCGAACGCGATCGACGTCGGCAGGCATAAACGAGCGCGCCTGATCTGCTCGTTCACGCATTTCCATATTGGCCAGATCCATGTCAGTCCCAGCTTTGAAATCAACGCGCACGTTGGCATTTCCATTACGCGACGATGAGGAAATCCGATCGACGTTGTTAAGCGTGCCGAGAGCCGCTTCAAGAGGAACCGTAATAAGCCGTTCTACCTCTTCAGGTGAAGCAGAACTATATCTGACGCTCGCCGAAATGCCCGAGGATGAAATGCTGGGAAACTGCTCGATAGGCAAACGACCAAAGGCCACGTATCCTACCACGATAACGCAAAACGTAACCATTACCGCCGTAACCGGCCGTTTGAGAGAAAATTCGGAAAGACTCATAGTAGAGACACCCTATTCACCCCTGTCAAAGACCGTGTATACGACAGGGATAATGATAAGCGTGAGCATGGTGGAGAGTATCAAACCACCAATGACTGTAATCGCCATCGGAGCGCGAATCTCTGCCCCCTCACCCAATCCCAGTGCCATGGGGAGTAACCCCAAGACCGTCGTCGAAGTCGTCATGAGAATCGGGCGCAGTCTGATTTCGCCTGCCCGCAGCACGGCCTCCAGCTTTCTCATACCGCTTTCACGGCGTAGCTGATTCACATAGTCGATCAGAACGATGGCATTGTTGACCACGATACCCGCTAGCATAATGAGCCCAATCAGCACAACGACGTTAATGGTCTCCCCAGTGATGAGTAACGCCGAAACGCTCCCGACCAAACCCAGCGGTATTGTGAACATGATAACAAAGGGATGTAGCAGGGACTCAAACTGAGAAGCCATTACCAAGTAGACCAAGAAGATAGCCAGAGAGATAGCTAACTTCATGCTGTCGAAAGAGCGCACCATCTCTTCATTCTGCCCCCCCATGGACAGGCTGAATCCCTCCGGCATCGTCATATCCACTAGGTGAGACTCGATATCGGCCACCACACTCCCTAAATCTCGTCCTTCTATGTTAGCCGAGATGACGGCGACCCGTTCTTGGTCTGTGCGACGGATCTCTGCCGGCCCGTCCACGGCGCGGACTTCAGCCACATTTTCCAGAACGACAGGCACGGGATAGTTGGCCGGACTGACAACCATGCGCTTCAAGTCATCGATCGTCTCGCGCTCTTTACTGAGTGCTCGAACTCGGATATCTACCTTCCGGTCCCGACGTAGCAACTCCGTTGCGACTTCTCCCTGCAGTTTATTCCGCAACAGCTGACCGATACGCTGCACCGTCGTACCCAACTCAGCTATACGAAGACGATCAAAGAATATCTGAATTTCCGGCTGCCCCCCCTCAGCACTTGAGCGAATATCGGTCAGGCCCTCAATACCGCGCAGACGCTCTATTACTTCGTTGGCCAACAGCTTGAGAGTCCCTATGTTGTAGCCAGATATCTCCACTTCAATCGGGGTTCGAAAAGAGAAGTAGGAAGGACGAGAAAATTTATACTCTAGATCAGGCACGTCCGACAGCATGCTGCGCACTTGAGACACCACGCTTTCTTCATACTTTATGCCAGACAATTTCAGATGCAGTTGCGCGGTGTGTTCCTTCTTGTCGCTAGCGCTACCACCGGTCTGTCCACTGGTGCCCACGAGCGCGAAAACCATATCGACGCCTTGCACTGTGCGAATATGCTTATCGAGCATTTGAACCGATTCCGTCGTTTGTCCCAACGGCGTGCCAGCGGCCCACTCTAAGTCGACTAAAAACTCGCCTTGGCTCATCTCTGGTATGAGCTCAACCCCCAGAGCTCGCGCCTCAAAAAGCACCGCAAAAGCTAGAATCAAAGAGGCAAAGACAACGACAAAGCGATGAGCCAAAGCCCAGCGTAGCAGATACGGATAGACTCTAGCGATAGCCTCATACAAGCCGTCGAAAGCCTTGTATACAGGCCATAGGAATGCTGAAAACACACGGGCTATGCCGCCAATAACCTGTCTCAGACCGCGAACTAGAAGCGCTGATCCCTTGACACCTCGCCGAAGTCCTTCTGCGCTCTGCTTGGACACCATGTCTACAATACTCAACGAAGAGAGCATCGGAATGAGCATGAGCGCAACTATAAGAGACGCAATTAATGAGTACGTGACCGTCAACGCCTGGTCCTTAAACAGCTGACCGGCAACGCCTTCAACAAAGACAATGGGAAGAAAAACGCATATCGTGGTCGTGGTCGAAGCGATCACGGCCGTCCCAACTTCACCCGCTCCGCGCCGAGCTGCATCGCCAACGCCTAACCCCTGATCGCGATAGCGCTGTATGCTTTCCAACACGACGATGGAATTGTCCACGAGCATCCCTACGCCTAGTGCCAATCCACCCAGCGACATGATATTGAGCGAGACATCTGAAGTAAACATCAGAAAGAAAGTGGCAATAACAGAAATCGGAATTGCCAAGCCAATGATGGATGTACTTTTTAAGTCGCGTAAAAATAGGAACAAAATGACTACAGCTAGCACACCGCCTATGATCGCCGTGTTAATGACCTCATCGACGGCCTGCCTTATAAAGACAGCCTGATCAAAAACGATCTGCATTCCATTATCTGAAAACAGGCTAGCATTTTCTTCTCTGAACTGATCTAAGCGTTCGT
>CAXGPR010000189.1:0-3093 GCA_964011675.1 uncultured bacterium | reverse complement strand
AGCGTCTCTACGCTCCTGTTCAGCTCTATCTTCAGCGCGTTGGCGTTCGTCTATATCGCGTCTACGCTCCTCTTCAGCTCTATCTTCAGCGCGTTGGCGTTCGTCTATATCGCGTCTACGCTCCTCTTCAGCTCTATCTGCATCACGTGCGCGTCTTTCTTCGTCTGCTCTAATAGCGTTTCTACGTTCAGTTTCGACACGTATGCGCTCCTCTTCGGCTCTCGCTTCAGCATCTCCTTCATACTTCATGTCTGCTGCAACGAGGATACTGATATTCTTTCTTGTACCGCGAATCTTTTTTCCATTGCCAGCCGTTGCGCAACGACCATTTTCGTCGAGCCAGCCGACGCGAAAAGGTAGTTTGCCGCTACCCTTTCCTCTGCAGACAGGGTTCCCATCTCTTTGGTTAAGAACGGCATCCTCGGGTATCTCACCTTCATATGAGACCCATTGCCATCGTGAATCTACAGATAATATGCTTATACCCGTATCGTGTTCCTGGGCGTTTTTATCTGTTCCTGCTGTTGTACATACACCGTCTTCGTTGAGCCAACCGACGCGCACCATATCTGTCCCAGGAGCGATACAGATGGGTGGATCATCTGGGCTGTCAGTGATATTAGCAACATCTGCGGGTGGCCGATCTCTATCAAGCGGCACCCACTCAGTGGCACTTAACTCATTACCAATCAGGAAGAATGGCAATGAGAAAAGCAAAACAGATCGTAATATTCGCATAAGGGTCTCCTACTTAAGTTAACGGGGAAGAAAAAAATTCATCACATACCAACCAAAGGTATGGAGTATGAAACGTAAAAAATAAATATAAAAAAGACTGTGACGCACATCACACTATTAAACTTTGCGATACAAATTGCTTTCTTTAAGCATGATGGTCGGTTCTGATTTTCATTCAATACAAACGGCAATGATTGCTAATACGCACTTTATAAAATTAAGTTCTGTCGAGAAACGCGTTCACCCTTCCAATCTAACCGTTAAATATTGATTATCCAAATTTTTCGCATCGTGCACTTTAATGAGATCTGGTTCGTCCCCTATTTTCTCTCTAACAGTTGCCGGGTCGCTGTGGAACGTTGGATAAAAAATGGGATGATTGGT
The DNA here is from genome assembly GCA_964011675.1 of uncultured bacterium. Classification (GTDB taxonomy): domain Bacteria; phylum Latescibacterota; class UBA2968; order UBA8231; family UBA8231. The sequence continues at coordinate 1,971 of CAXGPR010000189.1, read as the reverse complement.
CACGATATTAATTTTCTATATCGCTAGGTTATCCGCGCTTTACTGCGGCGTAAGAACGTGGCGCAGCCTGGTCGCGGCGACTTCCGCCTCGCCCTCTTGCAAATGTTGTGGACTGAGCCATAGTTCGTTGACATGCGCTTGTATTACAACGGCCATGGCCGGCGTTCCGCGCTCCAACTCTTCGTCAATTTGTTCGAGCGTTTTTCCCAGCGTATCGACGTCTACGACCACGCGCACGCGCGGTATCATTAGGGGTCGGGCGCCGCCGGAAGCCATGGCGATCTCGGCCTGGGCGCAGGTCAGCCCCTGCAACCCATCGCGCATGCGCAGGCACTGATCTTGCCAACGGGCGGCTTCGGCATCGAAATCTGTGTTGGCAAATCGGCGTAGGGCGTAGACCAGACCGACGATCTGCTCCTTGCTCACTTTGAGTGCGCGGCCGATGCCGGGATTGGGAAAGGCCTGAGCGGTGGCCGCTTCGATCAGATCGCCTCGCCCGCAGAGAATGCCGCTGTCGTTGGGACCGCAGATGGCCTTGCCGCCGCTGAAGATGACCAGATCGGCTCCCTCTTCTAAAAAAGCGCGGAGGTTGGAAACGGGTGGTAGCTCGGCAGCCGCGTCTACGATCACGGGCACGCCGCGCGCGTGGGCTAGGGCCGCTACAGCGCTCAGGTCGGCGGTTGGTTGCGGGTCGAGCGCCATGTGCAGCACGGCAGCTGTTCGCTCGCTCACAGCAGCTTCGACATCGGATAGCGTGGTTCCGTGTTCGCTCCCCACTTCGACAATTTGCGCGCCGGCAATGCGCACGGCGTGGTCGAAGCTGATGCGATGCTGCTTCTGCATAATTACTTCGGCTTTAAAATCGCGAGTGTCGGGCAGCTGGCGCATGCGCTGTCGGTCTAGTCCAGTTAGGCAGGCTGCTGTAGCTAGGACGAGCCCCCCCGTCGTGCCGGTTGTCACTAAGCCAGCCTCGGCGCCGGTGTGTGTCGCTATCTCGTTGCTGGCCCATTTGAGGAGGTCTTCGATAAAGACGTATGAACCGGCGGCGCTGCGCATAGCTTCGAGCACCTCTGGGTGCATGAGTGAACCGCCCAAGTAGGTCATACTACCGGCTGCGTTGATTACGCGGGGCAGGCCGATATCGTCGTAAATACTCATGGTTTTCCCTTAATTGAATCTACGTTTTGAATAGCTGCCAAGTATAAGGTACGGTTTACGAAGTAGGAATCTAGATGCGATTTGATATGGTGCCTAAGGCACAGTATTATCTAGTTTGTTGCAAGAAAACGTTGCAAGAAGTTATACCATGAGTGCCACATGCGCACAGATTATATACAAGTTTCCATACGAGTGGAACGAACGGGCTGTTGTGTCGCGCGTAGGCTCGGGAGGGATATTGCCCTTATTGAGGCACCACTCGTTGCTGATACGCCGTCTTATTTTCCGCTGAAGGAAAAGGACTGGCCGATGGGCAGTTGGCCATGTTCCACCGGCTGCGTGGTGGATAGAAGTATGAATGACCACAGCTAATTTGTAACGATAAAATGGAGATAAAATGACGACGCAACGCTTGGTTTGGATGAACGGTAAGTTGGTGTCTGGGAATGAGGCGACGGTGCCTATCCTTTCGCACGGCTTTTCGCGCGGCTCGGCCATCTTTGAGTCTTTTGGTACGCACGAGAGTCCGCAGGGTCCGGCGGCTTATCGCATGGACGAGCACCTCAAGCGCCTGCGGCGCAGCGCCGATCTGCTGGGTATGGAGATGGCCTACGATGAGGCGCAAATTGCTGCCGCCGTCGCCGAGACGGTGCACGCCAACGGTATCGGACGTGGGTTGATTAAGGTGATAGCTTACTGGGGTGAAGAGGCCATCGTGCAGATGGTGCCCGACAAGCCACTCGACGTGGCTGTTTTTGCCATTCCCAATGGGGGCGAACTACACCTGGATGACGCTAGTGCGATTAGCGCCTG
>CAXGPR010000188.1:0-3102 GCA_964011675.1 uncultured bacterium | reverse complement strand
CGACCGCTACATGTACAAGCTGCGCCTCAATCCCACCACGCCGCAGGTTCGCCACTTCGATGCGAGCGATCTCGACGATCCAAAAATCGGCGGCATCCTCAATACCAACCACGGCTGGGAGGGCAACGAGCACCGCTACGAGCTCATGCAGCGCGTGAAGCTGTGGCGCTTTATCTCAAACCAGTCCGACTACGACATTGGCGAGCGCTTTATGCGGCGCATTGAATACAATCCACAGCTATCAGTTGCGTAACTCCGTAATATGGAAACAGGCCATTCACCGATTAGGTGACAGCCTGTTTCCATGGTTTTACCGTTCGTGACTTGGTGTTTTGACTATAAGAATAATCGGTTCAAACGGGCATTGAATAGCTGCTCGTTTTCATTCACAACTCAAATAGCGTATGGCCACCTCGTCAAAACCTACACAGATTCACTCATCCATAAAATAATAGCATATGAGATGCATTAAGATTACATGTGTATCTTCTACGCGTCCCATATGATTACTTTCGACGACTATGGGCACATCGACGATAGATGCAAGCTGCCCTCCACCAAACCCTGTAAATCCAATCGTTTTTATGTGTCTTTCCTGTGCAGCTTGTACGGCATTTATTACATTTTGGCTATTGCCAGAACCACTAATTACAATAAGTAAATCTCCAAGCTGCCCGAAATTTTTTAATTGCTCTGCAAAGACAGACTCATAGCTAATATCGTTTGACAACGCTGTCATCCACGCTACGTTGTCGGTCAAAGAAATCGCCTTAAAACGTTTTTTACTTCCTACACTTGCTCCTTTACCAAGGTCGTTAGCCATATGGCTAGCGGTAGATGCACTACCACCGTTCCCACATAAGAATATCTGATTCCCCGCTTCTCGAGTCTCTGCAAGCAACCTAATTACTTGCTCCACCTGTGACAGGTCCAAAAGATCAAGAATCTCAGTCAACGATTTGATATAGCCACTAAGGTATTTCATTACTTATGTTACCTTCTTCGATGTATTTTTCTTTAAAGCAAAACACTGTCGCATTATACACATAATAATGACAAAGATAACGAACAAATTCAATTCATGTGTCCGAAGGACTCATATTTAAGCTATATTTAAACAACTTGGACTCGGAACAACGACTGCAGATACAAGTCATATTTAGTCTATAAAAATCAAGTTACCTGGTGCTGTAATAGATGAATAGACACCTGCTTAGTGCCAAAAAAATGGCTCAATTTGTCGCCTCAGGCTACCTTAGTCTGGACGGTATGGTCCCCAAAGACCTGTGCATAGCCTGTTTGAAAGAGATGGCCGACGACCACGGTTACCTCGACGTAGGCACGTCCTTTGAAGAGACGTGGCCCACAGATACGGCACTGGGCCAGGCGTTTCGCTTGCCCAAAGTGCAGGAGCTTATCCATTCGCTGATCGACCCCAACCCCCTCTACGACCACCATAGCCCGCACCTAACACCGGCCGGTCAGCTCCGCGGCCCCGACACCTATCAAGATTCGGTTATCGATTTTCGCGAGCACTACTTTGATATCCAACTCTCGCTCTTTGCCGCCGACACGCCCGACGAAATAGGCGGCACCTTTCTTATACCCGGCACACACTTCCGCAACGTACGCACCTCAGAAATCACCGTTTACCAACACATGCGCGACAAAGTTTGGGCGACCTGTCCGGCCGGCACCATCTACGTCTGGAACACCCGTATCTGGCACGGCGCCCGCTCCAACCACACCGACCGCGACCGCTACATGTACAAGCTACGCATCAATCCCACCACGCCGCAGGTCCGTCACTTTGATACGAGTGATCTCAATGATCCAGCCATTGGCAACATCCTCAATACGAATCACGGCTGGGAGAGCAACGAGCATCGCTACGAGCTGATGCAGCGCGTCAAACTGTGGTGCTTTGTATCCAGCCAACCCGACTACGACCTCGGCGAGCACTTCCTGCGCCGCATTGAATCCAATCCGCAGCTAGCTGCTGCCTAGTCTCTCGTGCTATCGGCAAGTAATCGGTCTTCGGGTCGACGATTTATGTTCGCTTATACACTTGCGCTTTGCTTGATTATACCGCTGCTGAGCAGCTGCCAGCTAGCCCGCGTAATCCGCTACAACTTTGCCGATATCAAGGACCACGCCATCTTTCCTAATCGCCCGCTGCAGCCCAGCACGCAACCCTTTCGTTTTCACCGGGCAGAAAAACCGCGCTACGCAGAGACCTTTACCGATTCGCTGGGTGCAACCTACGACCTAGAAAATCACCTGCGCGAAAGCGACACTGTCGCCCTGCTGATCGTCCATCGCGACACCGTGCACTACGAGCGCTATCTCGACGGCTACGAAGCCGCGTCGACCGTAGCCTCGTTTTCCATGGCCAAGTCGATCTTCTCTTTGCTCTTCGGCATAGCCGTTGATCGCGGCATTATTCCACACATCGAAGAGCCCGTAACGAGCTACGTGCCCGAACTGATTGCGCACGGCTTCGAATCAGTCACCCTACGCCACCTGCTGCAGATGACCTCTGGCCTTCTATTTAACGAAAACCCTCTTAATCCGCTGGGCCATGCAGCTTCTTTCTACTACGGAACCAACCTGCGTCAGCAGATGGCTAAACTACGCTTGGAGCACCCGCCCGGCACACGCTTCCACTACGCTAGCGGCAACACGCAGCTGCTAGGACTAGTTCTGGAACGTGCGTTGAACGGATCAACGCTGACCGAGTTTTTACAAAAAATGGTATGGACGCCGCTGCAGATGGAATACCCAGCTTCATGGACCGTCGACTGGAGCAAGCCGCCTCTGGAGAAAACTTTTTGCTGTCTGAATGGTGCTGCGCAAGACTTTGCTAAGATTGGTCGCCTCTATGCGCGGGACGGCAATTGGGATGGCACGCAGATCGTATCAAAAGAGTGGATAGCCGAATCGACGCGCGTCGACACGACCGAGGGTAGCATAGCCCACTACCAGTATCAGTGGTGGCGGCCGTTTAGAGAGGAAGACGTGCTGCTTGCGCAGGGAATCCTAGGGCAGTATATCTACGTCGACCGTGCGCGCAACATCGTTATCGTACGGCTAGGGCGTACG
>CAXGPR010000187.1:0-3110 GCA_964011675.1 uncultured bacterium | reverse complement strand
AGAAGGCGTCGGCATAGGTGCGATCTTCTACGAGCACAATGGGCGTATCCGGCCGAGCGGCACGTAACCAACGCACAACCCCTGGGGCACGTTCGGCCACTAGGTCACCCTTCATGTTGGGCAGACAATCGATAACGTAGACGGCCGCGTCGATCTCGGCCATCAGTCCAACGACTGACCGATCCATGTGACCGTTGCCCGAAAAACCTAGGTTGACTACCGGCCAGTCTAGCCAACGACCCAGAAACGCCGTGTGACAGGTACCAGTGCGCGAAGAGCAGCCTCCCTGCGTAATGGAAGTACCGTAAAAAACAATAGGCCTGTGCGGCGAAGTAGAAGCAGGCGCTACGAAGGCTCCTTCTGGCACGCCTACGGCCACCTCCTGCACGCCGTTGTAGAGCGGCAGGTAAAGTAGGTACTCGCGCATGCCAGGAGGCAAATTCGCACACAGCTGTACGCTGTTGGTCTGCCCTGTCGGCTGCCCCACGGCCAGCCAGCGCCAAGCATTCTCTAAGCGCACATATAGATCGAGACCGCTGACACCCGTGGCCGGCATATGCTCCATCGCTAGACGCTTCTTGCGTAGCGTCCATCTAGCGTGGAGGGCTGTTGCGTCACTGTTAAAACGCGCGCAGATCCCCGCGCTGTCACGGCTCAGATTCCACACCGGGTCGGGAACACTACCTTGGGCACGAGCAGGCAGACGATCATAAAAGTTCTCCACGTCGTCGAACCCCCTACCCTCTACGGTCAACGTATTCACGTCGGACCACTGTATGGAATCACTCATTGGCGGGTATACTCCTCGCTGTAGGATAGCACGATATTCTGACCTCTAACGATTATTTTAGGATATCGCGCAGCAGTTATACAATACTGTGTAGATAATGCTTCAAGCTACGAACTCCCCACCGTAGAAACGCCTAGGTCTGCCCCTAAAACCTGCGTACAGTTGTAGCCGGGCAGGCCCGTTATATTACCGCCCGGATGACAGCACGAACCGCACAGGTATAGTCCCTCAATGCACGTACGATAATGCCCCGCTCCAGCAAAAGGCCGATTGTAGCCGACTTGCCCGTGTCCCAGCGAACCAACTAGTAAATCGCCGTAACGCATATTGGGCAGCGTACGTTCAACGTCAAGCGGACTACGCACAAATGTTTTTAACACGGCCTCCCGCACGTTAGGCGCGTAGTCTGACCAATTTTCGATCATACGCTCGCCGTGAGTTAGGGCCGCATTATCCCAGTTCTTTGCATCGCCCCCCAACGCGTAAGGCAGCTTCTCCCACATGAAACCGGTGTGATACCCTAGCGGCGCCTGAGATGGATCAAAAAGCGTAGGACAGGATCCCCACATCGTCGGCGGCGGTATGCAACCGCGTTCGTGGTGATCCACAATCGCATCAAACTGTGTTGCATCGTCCAATCCCATAATGACCATGAATCCGCTCTTGACGTGCGGGTAGTCACCCTCCGCTCGATACACCGGGCGCTCGTTTAGGTGGGCATAGACGCCGAAGAGGGGTGCCAGCACGTTGTAGCGAAACCGTGCCGCACGATCGCGCCATCCAGCATCTATTAGAGACTCATCCAACAGGTCGAGAAATGTTTGATGAGGATTGAGACCCGATGCAACAAATTGGCGTGCGCGCAGCGTTTCGCCCTGAACCGTCTGCACGCCTACGGCGCGACCACCATCGACCATAATACGCGCCAGCGACGTTTCGGTTCGCACGCGGCCGCCATATTCTTCGACGGCGTGCACCAACGCGCCGGCCAGATTGGCTGATCCTCCAACGCACATCTGCGCTTTGCCATCGCTAGCCAGCAGAGCGGGTATGTGGTGACCAAAGCCCGGCGCACGTAGATCGACCTCGCGCAGTCCGTTAAAAAATAGCAGGCCTGCCCGAATAAGCGGATGGCGAAATTCGCGCTGCACAAATTCGCGTGGCGAGTAGGCGCTCGTTTCTAATAGCAAGCGCCCCTCGGGACGAGCTGCCAGCGCACGCAGACGGGCTTCGGGCAAAAGCGGGGGTGCCTGCGCCTCGGGAATCAAGATATGCTGCACGATGGGTCGAAAAACATCGCGCCAGTAGCGCAGACGCTCGGCATCACGACGGTCGAAACGTGCGAAAGAAGCCACCGTCTTTTCAAAGTCCGTCCACCACTCCAAGGCACGCCCGTCGCGCGTTAACATAACCACGTTAAGCTCGGGTTCGATATAGCGCGCCCCACATCGTGACAATTCCAGATCACGGTACCAAGGAGTCTGTGTAAGTGCGCGGTGGTAAAAAGAGTGGGTATTGTGCAAAAAACCGTTGTGGTTTTCCGTGCGCAGACCGCCTCCAACGGTTTGGGAAGACTCCAAGCACACCACATCTAATCCGGCCCGGCAAAGGTATGCTTGGAGCACGAGGCTGTTGTGCCCAGACCCTAATATGATCCCGTCGTGCGTAGTATCCAAGTACGCGATTTACTGGTCGACCAGCTCGGTGAGCGCAGACCGGTTAAGCCATTTCATAGTCGATTCTTTCTTTCCATCGGGAAAATAATTTGGACAAGTATACCGAATCATCCACATTCTAACCACACTGCCCAGAACCGCTAAAAACAGTGTAACTCTATTATAGGAGATACCAAATGCAGGGAAAGCAGCAAGATCCGCACATTCAATACGTGCCTATCGCCACCGCTACAGCAGAACATCCGCGCAATGACTCTGCGTCTATAGTAGAACTGGCTAATGGAGAGGCTTTTATGGTGTGGATCGAGATGCACGCCAGCCCACTCGCAGGTAATGATGAGGCACCGTCAAGCATTGCCTCTATGCGCTCTACAGACGGCGGGCTTACTTGGGGCCAACACCGCGTTGAAGTATCTCCCGGCGAGGGTGATCTCAGCATTTACAACCCGAGCTTAGTCTTATTGCCCGACGGCGATCTTCTATTCTTCTACCTCACGTACCATCATCTGGTATGGGACGAGCCACTGCAGGCATCTGGGCTAATAAAGCGGTCAGTAGATGGGGGTCACACTTGGTCCGAACCAACGACGCTGTGGGATCACGAACCCTATGGATGCGCCAACCATACCTTCACCCTTTTATCT
>CAXGPR010000186.1:0-3205 GCA_964011675.1 uncultured bacterium | reverse complement strand
AATATGCCGCAATTCGACTCGCACAGCGAAAACGCCGAATTCGTCGATGGACTTTATCAGCAGTACTTACAAGACCCCACTTCGCTCAACGGAGAGTGGCGCGCTTTTTTTAAGGGTTTTGAGCTGGGCTTTCTGCGCGCAGAAGATGCCGATGTCCAAATAGAGCCCGTTGGGGGTGCGTCCGGTGATGGACCGGATCGCCGTCACCGTCAGCGGACTGATCGAGGCGTCTTTGCCCTCGTGCAGGCCTATCGCACGCTCGGTCATTTCATCGCTAAACTAGACCCACTGGGGCACAACCGCGACAGCATTCCCCTGTTAGAACTCTCCGAATTTGGTCTGAGCGATGACGATTTGGAAAAGGGAGTGGGTCAAGGGGGCTTTCTCGGCGAAACAGACGGTTCTCTCCAAGGGCTCATTAGCAGACTAAAAGACACCTACTGTGGCTACATCGGCGTTGAGTATATGGATATTCCCGATAAGGAGCAGCGAGCCTGGCTACAGGAGCGCATCGAGCCCTGTTTTAATCAGCACGCGTTTTCCGAAGAAGAAATGCGCCAACTGCTTTCGCGCCTGATCGAGGCAGAAGAGTTTGAGCAGTTCTTGCACACGCGATACATCGGTCAGAAACGATTCTCTCTGGAAGGCGGAGAATCACTCATCCCCCTTCTGGACATGCTGGTGGAGAGCGGTGCGTCTCAAGGTGTTGACGAGGTCGTAATTGGCATGGCCCACCGTGGGCGTCTTAACGTGCTGGCCCATCTGTTGCACAAGCCGTACGAGCACATTCTCAGCGAATTTGAAGGGGCGGCTGACGCCGGAAGGGGCGATACGGAAGGTGATGTGAAGTATCACATGGGCTACTCGTATGACCACGTGACAGAAGCTGGCCGCAAGGTGCATCTTTCGCTGAGCTATAATCCCAGCCATTTGGAACTTGTAGACCCAGTGATCGAAGGTATTGTATATGCCAAGCAAGCCTACTTGCGCGATGACGAAGGGACGCGTGTTGTGCCTGTTCTCGTACATGGCGAGGCGGCTTTTACAGGGCAGGGAATTGTCGCTGAAACCCTCAATCTGTCTGAGCTAGACGGATATGGTACGGGCGGCACCATTCACATAATAATAAACAATCAGCTTGGCTATACGGCCACGCCACAAGAGACGCGTTTTTCGCCCTATCCCACCGACGTGGCTAAGCAGATTCAGGCTCCGGTCTTTCACGTCAATGCGGATGACCCAGAGAGTGTCGTACAGGCCGCGCGCGTGGCGATGGAGTTCCGTCAGCGGTTCAAGGTAGATGTCATTATTGATATGTGGTGCTATCGTCGCTACGGTCACAACGAGGCGGACGACCCCACGCTAACGCAGCCGCTGATGTATCAGCAGATTGCTCAGCACGCTTCAACGCTGAAGCTGTACACGGCTCAGCTCGTAGAGGAGCAACGCATTGAGCCAGACCAAGTGAATGAGCTGCACCATCAGGTTCGCGGTCAGCTCGACGAGGCCCAAGAAGTTGCCAAAAAGCTGCAGGTTGCTCCCCGAACGGCTTCTTTTGGCGGTGTGTGGCAGGGTCTGAGTTGGGCCACGGAGAATTGGAGTGCCGACACCGGAGTTGGACGGAAAAAGCTGCAGCGTATTGCTGAACTCGCCACGCAGTCGCCCGAGGGCTTCTCGCTTCATCGCACCGTGCAGCGCATCGTCAAGGGACGGCGCAAAATGGCTGCAGGGGAAGAGCAGCTCGACTGGGGGTGTGCTGAAATGCTCGCTTATGGCTCACTGGTTATTGACGGCATTCCTGTTCGCTTAGTTGGACAGGACAGCCAACGCGGTACCTTTGCTCATCGCCATGCCGCGTGGCACGATGTCAAGACGGGTCAGGTGCACATACCGCTTGCCAATATGAGTCCAGATCAAGCGGAATTCGTCGTTCTCAATACGATGCTATCGGAGCTGGCCGTGCTTGGTTTTGAGTATGGTATTAGCTCGGCTGACCCGCGTCGCTTAGTCCTTTGGGAAGCTCAGTTTGGCGATTTTGTCAACGGAGCGCAGATGATTATCGATCAGTTTATCAGTAGCTCTGAGGCGAAATGGCAGCGCATGTGTGGATTGGTCTTGCTTCTCCCGCACGGATCCGAGGGCATGGGCCCGGAGCACTCGAGTGCGCGTCTCGAGCGTTTCCTACAGCTTTGTGCCAAAAACAATATGCAAGTCGCGTATCCGACGACGCCGGCTCAATTTTTCCACATTCTGCGTCGTCAGATGGTGCGCAATTTCCGCAAGCCGCTAGTGCTTATGACCCCTAAAAGCCTGCTCCGGCACAAGCTGTGCGTTTCGCCTCTTGAAGATCTGGTCGAAGGTAAGTTTTACAGCGTTATAGACGACGCGGAAATAGAATCGGCAGAGTCCGTCCGACGGATCGTTTTGTGCAGCGGCAAAGTATACTACGATCTGCTGGAATCGCGTCACAAGGCCGAGCATGTCGACAGTAGTATTGCTCTGGTGCGCGTAGAGGAAATCTATCCATTTCCCTCGGTCGAATTGAGCGATTTACTGGCTCGCTATGAGCGCGTAGAGCAGATTTTCTGGTTGCAGGAAGAGGCAAAAAATATGGGTGCGTGGAGCTTTGTCCAACATCACATAGAAAGCCTGTTGCCCGAGCAATGCGAGCTGCGCTACGTCGGTCGAGACGAGGCGGCTAGCCCTGCTACGGGTTCGCATCAGGTGCATCTGAGTGAGCAGCGAGAGATCGTTGATCAGGCGCTTGATATGCAAGGTCGAGAAGTGGTTCCATCCGCTGCGCAGCGCGCAGTAGCCGACTATAGAAAACGCACAAGTGGTCAGGCTTAGGTCGGTCCTAATGAGGAGGTAGAAAGCCATGGCATTGGATGTAGAAATACCCGCGATGGGTGAGTCAGTCAGTGAAGTGATTCTCATCGAATGGCTTAAGGAAGACGGTGAACATGTAGAACGAGATGAAGCCGTTTGCGTGCTAGAGACCGATAAGGCCAACGTTGATTTACCGGCGCCCGCGGCGGGCGTTCTCAGACACGGTGCCGAGCTTGATTCAACGTTGGGTGTTGGAGCTATAATTGCCCAAATCGAGGAAGGCGACAAAGCAGCAGCCGGGTTGGTCGAAGCACGGCAGAACACGACGGTAGAAAACGCCCCCGAGCCAGCGTCTGAACAGGCGGTTGAAAAGGCG
>CAXGPR010000185.1:0-3348 GCA_964011675.1 uncultured bacterium | reverse complement strand
CTGGGCGTTATGAGATAGAAAAAATGCGCCTTCTGAGTGAATTTGGCCAGTCTGTATTCTGTGCTCAGGCGAAAAGAACGTGCTCTTTCAGAAAGCTGTCTACGTCGCGATAGAATCGTTCAATCGTTTCGCTTTGGCGCCATCCATGACCTTCTCCCTCATACAAATGATATGCGTGTGGCACGCCGCGCCTGCGCAAATTAGCCACTATTTCTTCGGCCTGCGTTGGCGGCACGACGCGGTCTTCACTGCCCTGAAATAGGGCAATCGGATCGCATATGTTGTCCGCGCTAAACAGAGGAGATCGTTCTCTGTATACGGCAGCTGCCTCTGGTAAGGTACCTAGAAGCGAATCCAAATAGTGCGTCTCGAATTTGTGCGTATCGGTCGCTAGAGAAAAGAGGTTGGAAATTCCGTACAGGCATAGCCCTGCGCGAAATGAACCGGGATAGGTCGTGAGCGTGCGGAGCACGGTATAGCCGCCAGCGCTGCCCCCGCACAGCACGAGTCGCTCGGGGTCTGCTAGGTGCGCGTCGCACAGATACTGCGCAGCGCTAAGGGCATCGTCTACGTCAGCCACGCCCCAGTTTCCCCGCAGGGCTTGCATATAGGTTCGTCCGTGTCCCGTGCTACCACGGTGGTTGAGATCGAAAAATGCCCATCCGCGCGTGGCAAAGTACTGGGCACGTGCCTCAAAGCCCATTTCGATTGAAGACGTAGGGCCACCGTGCACGTTGATGACAAGCGGCGGCTTGCCAGTGCCAACAAAATGCTCGCTTGCTGGAGGATAGTAGAGACCATAAACGTTTACGCCATCGGCGCCAGACCACGATACGGCTTGGGGCTGCGACAGCTGCTGCGGTGAGAGCGATTCGCTGCCGGAACGGGCGTGTATGCGCATTCGCTTGGCTCGGCAGCTCACGATGCGCGCAGGCACTGCGGGGGAAGAAGCAATACAGGCGAGATGATGGCCACGAGGCGCTGGGCTAATCTGCTCTACGTGATCGTATTCAGTCAGGCTTTCGATGGGTTGAGGTGTGCCTCCTTCTAGCGGCAGCGTATAGGCGCGTCGTCTCCCTTGTTCACTACGCACGAAATAGAGCATGCTGTCGGTGGCAAAGCCGAACGCTCGGAGTCCCTGTACCCAAGCGGGCATAGCGATGTCGTAGCGTTCCTCCGTTAGGCAACGCTCGGTGTCTTCTGCTAAGTCGCGGCACCACAGTTGGCTCCAGCCCGTGCGATCTGAAGCGTAGACCAGCGAGCGTCCGTCGGGAGAGAAACATGGCTGAGAGATTGCTTCGTCGTGGCTGCCGGCTACTGTGCGCTGGCTGCGAATATATGGCGTTCCATCGCGACGATAGGCTACCATTGCTAATACGAGGCGGGTGCCGTCCCAGGGCATTCGGGGATGGTCCCACTCAACCCAAGCCAGCATGTGCCCTTTGAGATGCCAGCACGGCTGCATATAGAAGTCGGCGCCCTGTGCGAGGATCTGCGGCCACGTCTGACCTTCGGCGTCTACTACGGCCAGACGGTCGGTTCCCTCGGCGCTGTGAACGTAGGTGACATAGCGGCCACTTGGTGAGGGAGTTGGAGAAGCCGCATGGCCGAAAGCGGGTGTGATTGCTCTATGTACGCCTGCGGCTAGTGACTGTTTATATAGGCGTCCATCGCTGGCCACAAAGTAGACGCTGCCGTTGGCCACAGAGAAGTCACCGCCGCCATAGCCCACTTCAGCTCGCACGGACAGCGTAGTTGTCAAATCGCGCGGGGCGTCGTCGCCTTGTTGACTGACAAGCACGCCGCGTGCACCTCGTCCCTCTAACCAGACCAGCGTCTTTCCATCGCTGTCCCAAAGGACGTCGCGCAGGCGCTTAGCCTGTGCTAGTTCGACTGGATCGAGCGGGCTGGTCCACAGACCGTAGGGTAGGGTTTGGCGCTCAGACATGCTCCATCAGTTCAATTTTGACGTTGTCGGGTCCGTTTATGAAAATAATGCGCATGCCGTTTTCAAGCTCGATTGGGCCCATCCAAACAGATACGCCGTGGCGTTCGATGTCGGCTAGCGTCGCATCAAAATCATCGCTGGTAAGTGCGAAGTGATCGAGACCTTGGTAGCGACCGAGTTCCATATCCGTGAAGTCGCGGTTGGTCACGGTAATCTGAACCGATCCAATGTATATCTGAACCCAGGTGGCTCCTCCTCGTTCAAAAGGCGCATCTGCAGTAGCCTGGAAAAATTGCTTATACCAAGAGACGGTTTCTTCGATGTTTTTCGTCTCGTGGTGTACGTGATTGAAGATATAGTTGGGCATGTTATTCTCAGCTATTGAGATGGTTTCTGGCGGAAGCGAGCGTAGGTGTCAGATGTCAACAGATCGTTTAAGACGATGCGTTGGCCGCCTAGCTCGTCCGATATATTGGCTCCCAGCACAGCAGCATGACTGTTGATGCTCGACGAGAACGTGTTGAGTAGAGATGCGCTGCTCTGATCCTTAACAGCTTGCACAAACGAACGGCTTATTTCTAACGTGTTGTTGTTGCGTGGGCCGAGTGAGAGCGGGTGACGCAGCGCCGCCTGATCGACCGCACCTTCGGGTGGATACGGCCCATCGTAGTAGTAGGCTACGGGACCGTCTTTTTCAAGTTTGAGATGGCCGCGATCCCAAATTATGTCTTGGTAGGCGTCACCCCAGAACGTTTTGCGTAGACGAGACATCATCAGGTTAGCAATTACCCCGTTTGAAAAGCCGTAGGTCACGGAGTAGGCATAGGGATTGTCGCCGCCGTCCTCAATATCATCCGTATCGCGATGGATATATCGAGCCTCTACCCAGTCAATGTCTCCGGCCCAGTAGCGCATTAGGTCCGTCTGGTGAATTCCTGCCTCTACAATGGTGCCGCCTGACCAGGCGCGATTCGCCGCCCAAATTCTATTCTGGGGCCCGCCAACTGCTTCAGTGCGCGTGTGCTTGATCGAGTGAGATTCGAGAGTGCCATTGACGACGTCCGTTATCATTATCAAGCGCTTGTCGGCTAGGAACTCGCGTATGCTGTTGTGCCAACTGTCATGGCGTTGATTAAAGCCGACCGTTGATAGAATGCCGGCTCGATCTATTACGCGCTCCATTTCAAGCGCTTCGTCGAGAAAGAGACTTACCGGTTTTTCCACAAATAGGTGAACGCCTCGCTCCGCCGCTTGTAGTACTTCTCCTGAGTGAAGCGAAGGGGGAATGGAAAAATATATAGCGTCTACTACGCTGCTGGAAAAGAAGTCTGAAAAGTCCGTATAGGTCTTTACACTACCCATACGAAAGCCATCGACGTAGCGCGCAATTTTTTCTTCAA
>CAXGPR010000184.1:0-3373 GCA_964011675.1 uncultured bacterium | reverse complement strand
AAATTTATGGCACCAATATTATGGTCAATGATCAAATATATGAGCAGGTAAAAGACTTAGTAGAAGCTCGTCAGTTGGATTTAATTCAAGTTATGGGTAAAGAAGAGCCTGTGGTTGCTTATGAGATATTAGAACGCAAGGGTGAACTGAGCGAAGAAATGATGCAGGTTGTAGAGCTTTACAACAAGGGTATGGAAGCCTATTGGGACTACGACTTTGCTACGGCGAGTACATTCTTTGAGTCCGCACTTGAAATAGTTCCCGACGACGGACCTTCCGCTCTCTATGCGGATCGCTGTGAGGAATTTACACTCAATCCACCTGAAGACCTGGTATTTCGCGCGGACAGCAAATAAGACGTCTCTGTGCGCCAGCCTTATCTGGTCTGTCTCTGCTGGAGTACTTATATTCTCACTATGCCTATACAATCGAAAAAAGCTATATATGCTCTGCTGTGGTGTTGTGTAGCCTGTGCAACGCCAGGTCAGGTGGATCAGCGTTTGGATACTTGGCAAGACGCGCAGCGCGAAGAGGTCGAAGCGCTTAAACGTGCTATGGAATCATCGTACGACCGCGAACGGGCGATAGCCGACCGACTGCGCCAAGGAGAGGAAGACGCCGTCAAGATGCGTCAGCAGATAAGTACACTGCGTGATGAAATAAGTAATCTTCGAGCCCGACTCGATTCGCTGCACACGCGTCCACTGCCTCCGGTCAACGTGAGTCGTGGGCAAAAAGAAGACGCGCTTTCTCTCTATCAGAACGCCTTGGCTACTTACAACCAAAAGCAGTACAAACAGGCGGTTGCCCAGTTTGATCGCGTGTTGGCCGCAGCGCCCTATGGCGAGTGGGCTGACAATGCGCAGTACTGGAAAGGCGAATGCTACTATGGGATGGGGCAATTTCGCCAGGCGCTGACGGAGTTTACCAAGGTGTTTGCCTTCAGCAAGACGGAAAAAGCCGACGATGCGCAGCTAAAAGTGGGACGCTGTTACCTGGCCCTAGAGGAACGAGGCCAAGCCATAGCGGCTTTCCGCAAGCTGCTAACCGAATTTTCCGAGAGCGAATACGTGGCTGTGGCTCGTAAAGAGCTCAAGTATCTCGGCGGTCAGTAATGGCGCACGCGCCCTATCTTACTACACGTACTGCGGTTGTTCGGCTCGTTGCGCTGCTCTTGTTGGGGCCTATTTCGGTCGTTGCGCTCGTTCCATATCCGAGTAATATGGACGCGCTCGTAGCCACTGTAGAAGACGCCATCGACGAGTCGCTAGCTGGGTTGGAGATGTCTTCTGAGATGGGCGATGCCCCTGTTTTTATTGCGCCCCAAGGACGCCACGATGCCAACTGGCTTGTTGAACACGTACTGTCGCAACGTCTGCTGGAACGCGGGTTTACCATCGTATCGGATTCGACGTATGTCGGCGAAGAGAGCATGCGTTTTTCCTTTCGCATTCTCGACATGGGTATTACCGCACAGTCTGGTTTACGCGGGAGCGATGCTGATCGACAGACCCGAACTACGTTGGCACTGCGCCTGAATCGGGAAAGCGATCACATTGTGTATTGGCAAGATGAGATCACTCGTCTGCGTGCTGACCAAATTCCGAAGAAGCAACTTGAGATACTGCAGCATTCTACCTACAAGTTTGCACAGACCGATGTCGAGGAACAAAGTTGGAGTAAATTTGTCGAACCAATAGTCGTTTCTACCGTTCTCGGTGGGCTCATCTATCTGTTCTTTTCCAATCGCTAACCTATGTTTATCTATACTCGTATCATACTGATTGCTTTAGGACTGTATTTAACGGCCTGCGCCAGCACACCGGAAAAGCTACAGGGTGCAGACTATTACTACGTTGAAGGGCAGAAAGCCTACGAGAAGAAGCGCTGCGTTGAGGCTTCGGAGCACTTTCAGCGGCTGGTGAGTAACTTCCCCGGTTCACAGCGCGTTACAGAATCGCAGTATATGCTCGCCGAGTCATATTTTTGTAGCGAGGACTACGTAAACGCAGCCTTTGAATATCAGCGACTTATCGATATCTACCCTACTAGTGAATGGGCTGCAAAGGCGCAGTTTAAGATTGGAGAGTCCTTTTTTGAACAGATGCGTCGGCCAGAGCTGGATCAGAAAGAGACATATGAAGCGCTGACGGCTTTTCGCAACTTTATAGAAGACAACCCGAGTTCGCCTCTGATTGAAACGGCGCGTGAGCGCATTCGTTCTTGCCGCGAGAATTTGGCTGAAAAAATCTACCTGGGTGCATATTTGTATCAAAAACAGGGTTATAGTGAGGCGGCGCGTATGTCGTTTCAGGATGTTCTGCGAGACTACCCGGACACGGCTTGGTACTATCAAACGTTGTTCCGCTTAGGAGAACTGGCGTTAGAAAACGCCAATACAGACTTGGCCGCCCAGTATTGGCAAGAAGTCCTGCAGGGCAGTGATGATGTCGATCTAAAGAAAGATGTGCAAGAGGCGTTGGCTCAGTTGAGTCTATCCGCGGGATAGTCCGATGCGACGCGTCGGACTCATTGGCGGAACGTTTGATCCCATCCACAATGGACACGTGCTGCTGGCGCTTTTTACGCGAGAAACACTTGAGTTAGACGAAGTTATTTTCATTCCAGCTGCAGACCCACCCCATAAAAACAGCACGCATGCGCAAGCGGATCAACGTATGGATATGGTCGAGATAGCCATTGCCGGCGTTGATGGGTTTTCGGCCTCGCGTATTGAGTTAGATAGGCCCGGTAAGTCCTATACGGTCGATACGTTGCGCCAACTGCATGTGGATTGTCCAAACTCTGCGTTTTTCCTCATTATCGGTTCAGATAATGTCGCGCAGATGTCGACTTGGCACGATCCTCTCGGTATCGTGAATCAGTGCACAGTCGTTGCAGGTAAGCGCTTGGCCAAAGACGCTGAGGTGGATCCTGCTCTGGTCGCTCGGATGCGCTTCATCGACACTCCGCTGATCGAACTCTCTTCGACACATATTCGCCAACGTTTGCGGGATGGGTTGGCCGTGCGGGGGATGATACCAGATGCTGTCGAGCGCTATATCGTTGAAAAAAGAATTTATAATTCATGTATGTGATCTATCTCTAGTGGGTGCGCGATGGCAGCACGTACGACGGATATGCTGGAGTCGGTAATGAACTTTCTACAGACTTCTTTTTTGCTCGATGCGATGGCTGAAAAGTGCGTTTGCAGCTCGATGGATAGCATCTGCTGCAACTCTTGACGCAGGTGCCGATCTAACTTATTTTTTATCTTCGATTTTGAGCGCACCCATAGCTCAATTGGATAGAGCACCTGACTACGGATCAGGAGGTTTGGGGTTCGAATCCCTATGGGTGCGCCATTTTTATA
>CAXGPR010000183.1:0-3388 GCA_964011675.1 uncultured bacterium | reverse complement strand
GGGTTTTGTTGTACGCCCATCTGCAAACGGAGAGCATAGCATGACAATTCCTCGAAGAATATTGGGCAAGACGGGCGTTGAGGTGACCGCGCTGGGTCTGGGTGGCGTGTGCTGGAACCTAGCCGACAGCGATAGCGCGGCCGTGGAGGTCGTGCATCGGGCGATTGATCGCGGCATTACCTATCTCGATACGGCGTCCTCTTACAAGGAAAGCGAGCGCCGGTTAGGCGTTGCGCTCAAGGAACGCGACCGCAGCGGTCTGTTTATTGCGTCCAAGTGCATCAAGCGCTCGGGCGATGAGCTCAAGCGAGAAATTGAGGACAGCTTTGAGCGGTTGGGCATTGACGTTATCGACTTGATGCAGGTACACGCCATTGATGAAGAGGAAAATTTAGACGAGGTGTTGGGTCATGATGGCGCGCTGCGTGTTATTGAGACATACCGCGCGGCGGGCAAGGTTCGCTTTGTCGGGTTAACGGGTCACACGGCACCGGCGCAGTTCCAGCGCATGGTGGGCGAGTACGACTTTGATACGATTTTAAATCCGGCCGGCCCCGTCAACGCGGTGTGGAACGATTTTGTTTCTACGAGCATTGCGGCGGCGCGCCAGCGCGGTATGGGCGTGATCGGGATGAAGGTAATGGCCGTTGGAGAAGTGCCTGCGACAGATCGGGCGCTGCATTTGCGCTACGCGATGAGCCAGTCCGACGTGGCGATCGTGGGAATGGATACGGTAGAGCACGTCGAAGACCACGTGCGCGTGGCGGAACACTACGTGCCGCTGGACGCGGACGAAGAGCGCGCCGTCATGACGCGCGCGCTGGAATTGGTTCCGGCCGTCAAGAAAAAGCTGTGGTGGCTGCCCGAGCAGAGGGTGGCGTCCTAGGATGATGAGTCGTGCGCTGCGCGGACGTAGCCGACGATGAGGTCTACGGCTGCCTCCGGAGAGATGCGGCCCGTGTTAACCGTTAGGTCGTAAAGCAGGGGGTCGTCCCAATCCGCTCCATGTGCGTTGCGCAGATAGGAATTGCGCCAGCCGTCGTGCTGCTCGATCAGCTTGCGCGCGCTGTTGGCGTCTACATCGCGCGCTTGCATAATTTGCTCGACGCGCTCCTCGACGGGTGCGACGACCTTTACGTGACAGGCCGATGAGTGATCGCCGAGAATGATCTGACTGGCGCGCCCCACAATTACGGCGCGGCCCGTCTGGCCGAAATCCTGTAGGAGCGTCGTAATCAACAGTTGGTAGGTGCCCCGATCGAGATAGGTTGTCGCGTTGCCGTCGTGCTCGCGCACGTAGGAAAATTCGAGGCCAAATTCGGGGGCGTAGGCGGCGGCTGACAGCGGAAAAGTGCCCGGTGCCACTTCGGGAACCAGAAGGCGCTTGAGAAAGTGCTTGATCGGTCCTTCGCCCTTTTCGTCGTAGCGCTCGACCTCTTCGGGCGACGTATCCGTAATCTGGGCAATCTCCTCGACCAGCCTGCGGTCGACTAAATTGTATTGTAGCTGGGCGGCGACCTGCTCGGCGATCCAATCACCGCGACTGCCTATTTGGCGAGCTACAGTAATAATATTCATGTGCATGTCCCGCGTTATAGGGATGATTTAAGCCCCTAGTATATTGGGCTCGACTACGCCCTATGTCAATGCCAGAGTGAAATTTAGAGAGAAAGGAAGAGCGTCATGTTGGTCGGTATATCCCCCCTCTTGAGTCCCGAATTATTGGCCGTGCTGTGCCGAATGGGCCACGGTGACGAAATCGTTCTTGCTGATGCCCATTTCCCCGGCCACTCCTGCAACGATCTGACGCTGCGCGCCGACGGACTGAAGATCGACGCGTTGCTCGAAGCCATTTTGCCGCTCTTTGCGCTGGACACCTACGTCGAGAGCGCGGCCTTTGTCATGGATCCGGTGCCCGGGGACAGCGCAGACCCGCAGGTGCGGATCACCTATGAAGAGATCGTTGCACGCCGCTGGCCCGATGCAGGCTCTGTCGCTGCCATCGAGCGCTTTGCATTCTACGAGCGGGCACAGGCCGCCTTTGCCGTGGTGATGACGGGCGACGTAGCCAAATACGGAAATATTATCCTCAAGAAAGGCGTAACGCCCGTTTAGTTCCCGGGCGAGGGAGGGTGTTTATGCTAGAAGTGCCGATGCGGCCGGTCACGTGTGGGCCGAAGTTCCACTGGTTTGGCTATTACGACAAGTGGCAGTTTGATGAAAGTGGTCGCTACGCGCTGGGGATGGAAGTCGACTTTGAGGGACGCTCGCCGCAGCCCGAAGACAAGATTACCCTCGGCCTGATTGACTTGGAAGACGGCGACCGCTGGAGTGAGATCGGACGCACGCAGGCTTGGTGCTGGCAGCAGGGCTGCATGCTGCAGTGGCGCCCGAATTCCGCTCGCGAGGTGGTTTGGAATGCGCGCGAAGACGGCGCCTTTGTCTGCTGCGTGCTCGATGTGGACAGCGGTCAGACCCGCACGCTGCCGCGTGCTGTCTATTCGCTCAGCCCGGACGGAAAGACGGCCGTGTGCGCCGACTTTCGCCGCATTCAGGACATGCGGCCTGGCTACGGCTACGCGGGCCTGCCTGATCCCAACGCCGGCGTGCTGGCGCCGGACGACGTCGGCATTTGGGTGCAGGATATGGATACGGGAAAGAGCGAGCTGATCGTTTCCGTTGCCCAGATTGCGGCCCTGCCCTATCCGCACGGCGATCTGAGCGCGGCCAAGCACTACTTTAACCACCTGCTGTTAAGCCCCGACGGTACGCGCTTTATCTTTTTGCACCGCTGGCGCTTTGGTGACGGCCCTTTTCAAACGCGCATGCTGACGGCCGCTCTTGATGGGACGGACGTGCGCGTGGTCGATGACTACGGCAAGACCTCGCACTTTATCTGGCGCGATCCGGCACACATTCTGGCCTGGTCGTGGCATCCGTCGGCTGAGAGTGCCTTCTATCTATACGGCGACGGCGATGGCCAGGTTGAGCCTGTCGGGCAGGGCGCGATGCACGTCAACGGCCACTGTACTTACCTGTCCGATGCTCGCTGGGTGCTCAACGATACCTATCCGCTGGGCGAGGCGCGCACGCAGGAGCTGTATCTCTACGACGTCGCATCGGATCGGCGCGTCGAGCTGGGCGCGCTGACGGCGCCGGCCGAGTATGCCGACGAGTGGCGCTGCGACTTACATCCGCGCGCCAACCGCGCCGGCACGCAGGTCATGGTCGATTCGGCGCACGCGGGCGGCCGGCAAATGTACCTGCTCGACGTATCGGATATCCTTTAGACAGTCCTATTACTGTCAGGAGACGCTATGCCGGAGTTTAGCGATTCACAGCACGCCTATACTTGCCTGCCCGGATTGGAGTATTCGCTGGTCCGCGC
>CAXGPR010000182.1:0-3426 GCA_964011675.1 uncultured bacterium | reverse complement strand
AGTCGACTGGTCACCTGACTAATGGGAATACCCAAATAGTCCAAACGCGAAACTTCTACTTCGACCTGAATTTCTTCTTCCAAGCCCCCTTCAATGCTAACCGCCGCCACACCTTCGAGGCTCTCCAACTGTGGCCGGAGCCGATCTTCGGCCATTCGACGCATTTCCATAAGACCGACGTTACCGTGTAAAGCAACGCGCATGATGGGATCAAGTGAAGGATCAAAACGCAGTAAGATCGGCTGACTTGCTTCACGTGGAAAGTTACCTAGGTCAATTTTTTCGCGCAGATCGAGCGAGGCGAAATCCATGTTGGTGCCCCAGGCAAACTCGACGATTACGTCAGAGACTCCAGGCCGCGAAATTGAATTCACGCGAACTACATTACTCACGACGCCAACTAATCCCTCTGCAGGCTCTGATATGAGGCGCTCTATTTCTAAGGGAGCTACGCCAGGATACTCAGTCCGCACCGTGATTGTAGGATACTTGATATCCGGTAGTAAGTTAACGGCCAGTCGCGAAAAACCCACGCCGCCAAATACGACAATTGCGACCATAAGCATGGCCACCGTGACTCGACGGCGCGTTGAAAAATCGACTAGCTTCATCTAATTTCCACCCCACCGGCGACCACCACCGCGTAGAGCTCGCAGCTTCTGTCTCAGGCTATCGGGCAGCTCCTTACCTTCGGCCCTAAACTTGGCAATCAACTGACGCAGACTATCTGGCAGTCCTCCTCCTGGGCTACCTGCAGACCGGATCCAACCCCTTTCTTCCAGGCTTTTCTCTTGAGCTCCGCCTCTTGACACCTGTTCAATTTGCTCAACGCCGGATTCGCCCTCTTCACCCACCACGCGCACGTCGGAACCGTCCTTGAGTCCTTCGTGTCCTACGGTCACTACCTGCATCCCCTCTTCCAAACCCGATACTACTTCAACTCGATCACCTTCGACAAAACCCAGTTCAACATTAACTATCTCGACTTTGCCCTCTTTCAACGCAAACACGTCATTGGCGTCTGTCTCCAGAATAAGTGCTTTCTTTGGGATGATGAGTGCGTTCGGACGACTTTCGGTTATGATGCGAACCGTGCAGAACATACCCGGCTTTAGAATTCCACTTGCCGGAACCTCTAGGGTAACCTTAACCGTGCCACTTTCCGGATCAATTCGTGGACTTATCATGCGAATTTTACCATTAAAAGTGCGACCAGGCAGCGCTTCTACAGACACTGTGGCACTCTGTCCGGGCTTGAGTTGATACATGCGGCGCTCGGGAACAAAAATACGGACCAGCAAAGGCTCCATGTCAGCAATAGAAAATAGCTCCTGATTGGAACGAACCAACGTGCCTACTTCAACCATGCGCTGCATAATTACACCCGATATTGGTGCCTTTACGTCAGCATAGGCCAAATTGAGTTCGGCCTCTTCCAAATCGACTTTGCTATTTTCGAAGCGCAGATGTGTGGTCTCATATTCAGCCTGGCTGACCATCTTTTTCTCGTGTAGCACTTTTATGCGCTCGTAATTAGACTTAACTTCATTGTAACTGGCACGGATCTGGCGCATGCGCAATTTCAGCTCTTCTTTATCCAGTCGAGCCAACACTTGGCCCATTTCGACACGATCACCCTCTTCGGCGCCCAACTCTTCTAGAAAACCCGTAGCCCGTCCCAACACGCTGATCTCTCGTTCAGCCTCTAGCCGTGCATAAGTTTCCACATAGGCATTCATCTCACCGCGCACGACGTCTTCAGCTTTGACGGGAATAGCTGCAACGCCTCCACCGCGTCCTCCTCCCCAATCACCGCGTCCTCCTCCAGGCCATCTGCCTGATGAAGCACTATCCTCGTCCTCTCCACAGCCACTAAGGACGCCTACAGATAGCGCGATCCACGCGCTCCATCGCAACAGCTTTCGACCTCTCATTTACCCCCGTCGATTCAAATTAACTATACCAGCCTCATTCACAGCTATACTGCTCGCGAAATATGCGTGCAGCAAAAAGTAACTAATATCTAATGTTTCGCCTCTCGAATATGTCTCCGATGACGTGCATAAGGAGTCTCTACTTCATATTGACGACACAGTCGGGAAAAATAGCGTAAAGAAATACCCAGCGCAGCGCTGGCGTCTTTATTTCTCTTGTATATCCGCGCGGCGCGGGCAACCGAATCGCAGCTCATTTTATCCATGAAATTTCTCCTCTGAATTTGATTTCAATAAATTGACCGGTCAGTCGAAAAATAAGGTCTTCTGTCGACGCTCTTTTCAACTGAAGCATTCAAACACACACCTAATTAGACCAATTCACATCGCCCTCTATTCCAACATAAAACAGCGAAATTCTATTCGCTATACACTCCATACCGTGCTATATTACTGCCCAAAAACCAGTTATAGGAGCTACATCATGCTGAAAATAGGCTTTATTGGTTGCGGTGGAATTGCGCGCACCCATGCCGATCGCATTAAGCCACTGCGCAATGCTCGCATTGTTGCCGCCAGCGATGTGGTCGGCGCAACAGCCCAAGCATTCGCAGCTGATTACGGAGTCGAGCACCACTTTGATGACTACCGAAAAGTATTAAAAATAAAGGAGGTTGATGCGATCTGGGTTTGTACGCCTACGTTTCGACATGCCCAGCCCGTCATTGCAGCCGCACGAGCTGGTAAGCACGTGTTCTGCGAAAAACCAATGGCGCTAAAAAAGGCGGATGCCGCCCGTATGGTTGAAGCCTGCCATCAGGCTAACGTCCTTTTGACTATCGGATTCGTACGGCGATTTGATACGTTTTGGGGCAAATTTAAACAGGTTATCCAATCGGGAGCAGTTGGCCGCCCTGTCGTGTGGCGCTTTGCCGCCGGAGGTAAGCCACCGCACCCTTGGTTTCGCGATCGAAATAAAGGTGGAGGTCCCCTTATCGATGCAGCTATTCACAACTATGACTTTGCCCTTCAAATGTTTGGCCCTGTAGCATCGGTGCAGTCGTCTTCTCTACAATTAGATAGGACAAGCGTTGGCGCTGATACTGCTACGGCTATCCTCAACTTTGAGAGTGGAGATCAGCACGCCCTCATCTGGTCTTGGGGTGTTGCCGCAGGTACGCCAGTAACCAGCCTAAACGATTTCATAGGCTCCAAGGGAACGCTTCAGTTCGGTATGACCGCCCAGTCGGCACCCCCTTCTTTTAACCCTCAAAAACAGGGGGCTTTTACTCTGAAAGCAGCCAACGGGAAAGAAAAAGTTTACACCTACCGCAAAAAAGATATGTTCGCCGAACAGGCCAAGCACGTTATCCGCAGCTTCGAACGCAGCGAGCAGCCACTGGTCACCGCAGAAGATGGTATAGCTGCTTTAAGCGTGGCTGATGCCGTGCTAAAAGCAGGACGCAGCCAATCCACTGTTAAAATATAGGTG
>CAXGPR010000181.1:0-3513 GCA_964011675.1 uncultured bacterium | reverse complement strand
GAGATTGAAACGCTGCGCGAAGAAGTTGAGGCATTATACAAAAATCATGGTGTAGATGGGCAGCTAGTGCAGCTACGCAACTTGGTCACTGTGGCGGATATTGTAGCTCGTTCGGCGCGCTGGCGACTGGAGAGTCGTGGTTGTCATTTTAACGCCGATCACGCCGAGTGTGACGAAGTCCACTGGCGCTGCGAGACTCTGCTTACAAGCAGCGGACAATTGGCAAAAGGGTTCAGGTTATGAAAAAGTATGTGCTGATATTGGCTTTGACGCTTTACGCTGTTCCAACGGAAGCGGGAGAAGCGCTAATTACTAGGGTACGTGGCTCGGTGCTCACAATTGACGCTGGAGCAGAGGCGGGGATTATAAAAGGTCTGTCAGTAGATATTGTGCGTCCTCCGGGAGAGGCTGTAATACACCCTATAACGGGTGAGAACCTCGGGGCACCCGAACTTGTTATTGGTCGTGGAGAAATCTCCAAGACGTCCAATCGTGCTGCAAATGTGCAGGTAGAACCTGGTCTATTGCTTTCTGTGCGTCCTGGTGATATTGCGCGCTTTACGACGCCCGACGAAGAGATGCTTATGGATCAGGAACGATCGGTTGCTACGCAGGAAAGGAACCAGGAAGAGCACCAGGGATTCCGCAACGACATCTCGCGCCTTACGCGTAGCATCAAAAGCGTGCAGGGACGGATTGGCGGTTTGGAAAATATGATGAAGCGCGTCGAGCGTGTCGAAGAAGGTTTCCGCGTTCAGTTACGGGGTATCAACAGCGACATGAACGTGATGAAAGAAGATATCTCTGATCTAAAAGAAGCCGTATCGCTCATGGGAGCGGTGCCAATTGCCGGTCTCGATCAAGAAGAAGAATTACAAGAGTCTGTCGACCTGAGTTCTGAAGAAAGCGTTGGGCAAATTCGCCAGATCGTGCAGGACGTGCTAGACGAAGCGCAGGTCGGTATGGCGCCCGTAGGAAGAGAAGAGCTCGAACTCCCCGATGAGACATCGCTTGATATGAATTCTGACGAGGATGAGAGCGAAGAAGGAACGGGAGAAGAACCGTTCTATACGCAGACGTGGTTTTTCCTTCTGTTCGGTGTCATAGGGATTCTACTGATTGCGGCTTACTTCTATATGCGTCTTACGAGAGGTAGCGACGAAGATGAAGAGATGGAAGAAGAAGTCGATCATGACGATGACGATGAAATTGATTTAGACGATCTCGATTTAGATGAAGAAGACGACATCGTCGTCGAAGAAACTTCATAAGGTGTTCACACACCACTGCTGAAGGTAATTGCAATGTTTGCTAAATACGTTTTAGGATTGCTGCTTGCCGCGTTGGCTTATTGCCCGATGGCAGCGAATGCACAGAGTGCTCCGTCGAACGGGATGGCCGATAAAGGGCTAATTATTCGCGTGATGGACCGCCTGTTGTTTATTGACGTAGGCCGCCAAGAGGGTGTGCAGGCCGGCGATATTTTTGACATCGTCGATTCTGAAGTCGTTACCCATCCACTCAGCGGCGATACGCTATCAATTACGCCGCGGAGTGTCGGCGCACTGCAGGTGCGCCAGGTGTATCCCAAGATGGCTCTAGCCGAATTGATGCATATTCAGGCTGCGCGCGATCCCATGTTAATGCGCATTGAACCCATCGAAAACTCGGAGCGATTGCTAGAAGTAGAACAGTTTCTCAAACGCAACATGATTAGCGGTGGTCCGTCTCTAAGGTCTGCTTGGTTGCCCGGTGTGTATCAGTATAAGACCGGTAGCACGTGGAAAGGATTGGGTTTGCTGGGGCTGGAATTGGCGGCACTGGGCGGAGGTATTGCGTTCCGTATAAGCAGCGATGAGTGGTTTGACACATACAGCAAACTGTCCCCGGGTCTGTCGCCTGATCGCTATGACTACTATTTCAACGGAGCGAGCAATCGGCGCGCAATGAGCAATCGTCTATTTTGGCTTGCTGGTGCGCTCTATGCCTACAACTTAATTGATGTCTTATGGATGGGGAATGATCGTGGGGGACCCAACCTGTCTCGCAAGATATCACTAGGTGTTAAAAGTCGTGGCAACGGTGCACCGTTGTTGCAGCTAACGCGCAGGTTTTGAGGACGTCATGGCAAGGCTGATCTCGTTGTGGACAATCTGCTGTTTGCTGTTGGCTTGTGGGAATTTCGAACGATCTAATCCCTTTGATCCAACTGTAGAGGGTAACATAACCGATTTGAATACGCTGCTAGTCGGCACATGGAGTCGCGCTGATATTGAAAAAAATCAAGTGTATACCTTCAAAAAAGATGGCCGCATTGAGCTTCGTGACTACAGCGCTCCGGGAGAAGGAGACATTGATCGGAATGGATCGTATCCCGAAACACTCGTACTCAGTTTTTCGGGTACCTATGTGCTTGCTGGAGATCGACTGCGCATTAGCTTTGCTTCGGTGCGGACCAACGATCCATTGGGTCAGGTTCCCAGCCTGCGCGACAAGGTAGTCCCTATATCCATCTTGGGTGATGTGCTCACCATGAAAGAAGTGGACGGTAATCGAGAGTATATACGCGGCATATAAGGTCCTTTTCAAACGCGGCATATGTTTGTATTAGGCAAACATTTATAGAGCGCTCCGTTGGCACAACGGGGCGCTTTTTTTATATTTTGCACCGCTTTTTCTCGTGGATCACATCTTGGAAAGGAAGTGCTTTTTGGGCATTGTCGTTATTGATTTTGGTGGACAGTACGCCCATCTGATCGCCAATCGCATTCGCCGTTTGCGCGTGTATGCTGAAATTCGCTCTCCTTTGGTAGACGCCCGTCAACTCGCAGAAGCCGACGGAATTATTCTTTCCGGCGGGCCGTCTAGCGTCTACGACGAAAATGCGCCAGTCTTTAACGAAGAGATACTCTATACGGGTAAGCCCTTGCTGGGTTTGTGCTACGGTCACCAGTTAATCTGTCAGGGCTTCGGCGGCCGCGTTGAGTCGGGAGATGTGAGTGAGTTTGGGGCCGCATACCTCGAAGTGCATAAACGAGAAGAGCTTTTTGACGGATTGGCCGAGCGCGAGTTGGTCTGGATGAGCCACCGCGACAGCGTGGCTCAGCTGCCAGACGGATTTTCCGTATACGGTGCTACGGAAGACTGCCCAGTTGCGGCAATGGGAGACCCCATGCGTCGTATATATGGTCTGCAGTTTCACCCCGAAGTGACGCATTCGGAGCACGGTATGCAGATGCTCGACAATTTCCTTAACCTGTGTGGTGCGGCGCGCGACTGGACTATGGATCAGTATATCCAACAGGTCAAAGAGCGCGTTCAGAAACAGACGGTTGGGCGCAAGGTCTTTTTATTGGTCAGCGGTGGTGTGGATTCGTCTGTGGCGTTTTTACTGCTTAACCAAGCGCTGGGAGAAGATCGTGTGTTGGGCCTGCATATTGACAATGGATTTATGCGCAAAGGGGAGACAGCGCTGGTCGAGCGTTTGATGAAAGATTCTGGTTTTCACAACCT
>CAXGPR010000180.1:0-3536 GCA_964011675.1 uncultured bacterium | reverse complement strand
TCGGCTGCTCGGCCAGCGTTAAGCGCTGCCTAAACAGCATGCGCGGGGTAGAAGGCTGCGCTTGCGGATGCCAAATTGCTTGCGATTTCATGGTATTTTTTTGCATTTGAAGATTAGATCTTTAAGAGAGCTATTCCAATATCGCCTATTTCCGTGAAAACGCTATAGCACATACAGAGCCCGCCTTCTCGCCGCGCACTTGTTTCAAGATTAGGCACATAAAAAAGGAGCGCTCTTTCCCTACGGAAAAGAGCGCTCCTCGTTGAATGATGGTATTTACGTACTATTCAGCCGCCGGCATACGCATTGCAATAAGGCGTTTATCATCCGGAGTTTGCACGCGCAGCGTAAACGCCTCGCCCGAACCAATTTCCGCTATGGCGTCTTCATAGTCTGAAATCGACTCCACGCTGATCCGATTGATGCCCGTGATGAGCAAACCGCGCCTGAGACCACGGCGCGCCGCCTCGCTCCCGGGACGCACGCGCGCGATGACAACGCCCTCTGTATCCTTGTCATAGCCCAGCCGTCCCGCAATCTCTGGAGTCAACGCCTGCACGGCCAGTCCAAGGCGCCCGGGATCGACGACGCCTTCCTTTTCATTGCGCGATGAGGTCAGGACTTCTTCTGTCAGTGCTTC
Source organism: uncultured bacterium (assembly GCA_964011675.1). Taxonomy (GTDB): domain Bacteria; phylum Latescibacterota; class UBA2968; order UBA8231; family UBA8231. The sequence goes on along the minus strand of CAXGPR010000180.1, from coordinate 2,896 downwards.
CAGTTCAACGTTGAGCCGTATCCGATCTCCGTCGCGCAGAACGAGCAATTCGATCTCACTGCCGGGCGCCGTGCGACCTATAATGCTCTTGAGTTCGGTTGAGTCATGCACTTTTCGTCTGTCAATCTCAAGAACGATATCCTCTTCTTGTACGCCACCCCTTTCTGCTGCACGTCCTTTCATCACTTCACTTATCAACACGCCATCCTTTGTATCTAAACCCATGGCTTCGGCCAACAGCGGATTCAGGTCGCTTATCTGCACGCCCAATAGCCCGCGGCGTACTCGGCCGTGTTCGATCAACTCACTCATCACAAATTTAGCTTGGTTAATCGGAATTGCGAAGCCAATTCCGACGTTGCCCACGCGACCAAACGGCCCACCTCCTCCTGGCACGATGGCCGCATTAATACCTACGAGCTCTCCACGCACGTTTATGAGCGCCCCCCCGCTGTTACCGGGATTAATCGCCGCATCCGTTTGGATATACGATCCATATTCGTCGCGCGAGCGACCGCGACCTAAACCGCTGATAATCCCAGTCGAGATGGAGTGCGCGATGCCAAACGGATTTCCGATGGCCAGCACCCACTCCCCCTCGCGCAGCCCATCGGAATCTCCCAAATCAATAGCCGGCAGGTCTGTTCCATCAATTTTTAAAACGGCCAAGTCACTCAGCGAATCAGCCCCTACAACCTCCGCATCAAAAAAGCGCGAGTCGGACAGGTCTACGCGAATGTTATCTGCTCCGTCGATCACGTGATCGTTGGTCAGGATATAATGCGCCCCCTTAAAGCGCACGATGACCCCCGAGCCTGCTCCATCGCGCTGACGCTCTTGTCGAGGCATCTGAAAACCAAAGAATGGACCGGCGTTCCCATCTCCCACAACCGTTTTTTCGGTTGCAATCGCCACTACACCGGGTTTGACCTGGGCTGCAAGCTCAGAAAAACCGTCGCTCATCGTCTGCAGCAGGCGAATATTATCCGTAACTTTATCCAACGCATGCAGAGGGGAATTCGAACCCAACAGAGCCACAGCAGCTACCCACAATAAAGATTTTACACCGCGCATCCACACACCTCCTGAGCAAAAATGTAACAAGCGGTTATTTATCACACTGTTTTGAATCGAACGTTTTAAAAGACGAGAAGAGTATACCATGAGTTCCCAATAAATCGAATGATTATCACGCTGCGCAACCAACGGCATCGCCATCTTCACCAAACTCCATAGAGAATTCGTCACAAAAGAGACCGACGCCGTTGCGCGGACTTCCAACTTGATGCGCCATTGGACAGGCCAAGCACACAAAGGACCGGCTATCAGAGCAACGATTTCATCAACGCAATTGAGAAGTTCCGGTCACATATGTTTACGCTCTCACCTGTCGCCCTAGTATTATCCAACCTTTCTATTAGATGGGGTGTTCCAACGTTAGAAGTCATGATCACAACGGCGTTGAAGACGTCACTCGTTTCCATAGGTACATAAAAAAGGGCCGCTTTAAAAGCGGCCCTTTAAAATCGACACATAGAGATGAATACTATATAGCCGTAACCCCTTCTTCACCTGGTCCAGTCGCGACCTGCTCAGCCCGTTCCGAAGCCCAATCGTCTATTCCCTTCACAACCAAATCAGACGTCTTGTCTATCCCTCCCTGCACATCGGGATCAATATCTCCCAACCCTTCAAGTATCTCTTGGGCTCCAGCAAACCCTTCCTCAACTGCACCCTTTATCATCTCCACAAAACCCTCTATCTGCTCACCTTCTCCAATTCCCTCGTTGTTGGTTTGATACTGGCCGAAAAAGCCTGTAGCAAGTTCGACAATGCGATTGGCCGTAGCCTCTGGCGAAAAGTCCAGGCCGCTCTCTAGAAGGCTATCGACCGTCGTATCCATGCCAGCTTCTTGGAACATGGCGTTAAGTTTGTCGTTGAGTGAATCGTTGAGGACCCGATTAGCGAACCCCTCGTCTACTCGAATATTCACGTTGACAGCATCGACAAGTAGGCTCTTTGCCTCAAACGACCTACCAGCATCAATCGTCGTTTTTTGCATTTGAAAATTTGCACGCGTCGCCTGCATAGAGGCAACCAAACTCTGACTCTGAGTATTGCCCATGTTCATAGGAGACATCCTCCTTGGTAAACCCACCCTTGGGGAGGGAAAAGTGTATAGACCCGCTGTTCAATCATATCGGCCGACTTTTTAGTTTTCCCCAGTCTTTTTTTGCATTTTGACGCAAAAAAAGAGGGGGTGGCATGCGCCACCCCCTCTTTCGCGTGCTCAAAAAAGCATCATATTCGATTCATGCTAACGCGCAGGAGGTTAATTGACCATCCAGCACCCTGAGCAAGGCCGGGTAGCAGGCCACCTCGGTTTACCAAACCCGTTTCCATTAGCGTCAAACGCCAACGTCCAAGGGGAAAAGGACCAAAGCCGAAGCCAATAGCTGAGCTACTCCCCGCGCGACCACCTCCAGACAGACCAACGCTGAGCGGAAACCAGTCGACAAGTCGGTATTCGACACCGAGCGCCAAACGCGGTGTCGAAGAAACCCCAAAGCCGCTGCTAAATGCTTGGTCATATTGGCCACTAATAATCAGCTTTGGAATCGGCTTATGGGTCGCCCCAAGCCGTAGCATAGCCGGAATCGTGAGAGAAAAGTCGCTAGCATCAACTCTTTCATGGAACACTGGGTCACCATTCTCATCGACTGGATTATCGAATATCTCACTCAAACCTGCCTTACCCGTAAAACTCGTCGCACGCAGTCGGCTACCCTGAACAAAGACGGAATCTTGCTGAGACTTAATATTCCAATTCATCGTGTCGAGCAGGTTCATCAATGCGAGACCAACCGTCGTCTTACCATCTTTGGTAATACCCGTC
>CAXGPR010000179.1:0-3566 GCA_964011675.1 uncultured bacterium | reverse complement strand
GGACTTAACCCAACATCTCACGACACGAGCTGACGACAGCCATGCAGCACCTGTCTTGGAGTTCCCGAAGGCACCCTTTTATTTCTAAAAGGTTCCCCAGATGTCAAGCCCTGGTAAGGTTCTTCGCGTTGCATCGAATTAAGCAACATGCTCCACTGCTTGTGCGGGTCCCCGTCAATTCCTTTGAGTTTCAGCCTTGCGGCCGTACTCCCCAGGCGGGGTACTTAATGCGTTAGCTACGGCACTGAGGGGGTCAATGTCCCCCAACACCTAGTACCCATCGTTTACGGCTGAGACTACCAGGGTATCTAATCCTGTTCGCTACCTCAGCTTTCGCACCTCAGCGTCAGTGCCAGCCCAGAAATCCGCCTTCGCCACTGATGTTCTCTTAGATATCTACGCATTTCACCGCTACACCTAAGATTCCGATTTCCTCTGCTGGACTCAAGGCATGCAGTTTCGATTGCAGTTCTCTGGTTGAGCCAGAGGATTTCACAACCGACTTGCATGCCCGCCTACGTGCTCTTTACGCCCAGTAAATCCGAACAACGCTCGCTCCCTACGTATTACCGCGGCTGCTGGCACGTAGTTAGCCGGAGCTTCCTCTGAAGGTACCGTCAAGCAACAAGTGGTATTAACACTCGCGCCTTCTTCCCAACTGACAGGAGTTTACACCCCGAGGGGCTTCATCCTCCACGTGGTGTCGCTGCATCCGCCTTTCGACGATTGTGCAAATTTCTAGACTGCTGGCTCCCGTAGGAGACTGGACCTTGTCTCAGTTCCAGTGTGGCCGTTCACCCTCTCAGGCCGGCTACGCATCGTTGCCTTGGTAGGCCATTACCCCACCAACAAGCTAATACGACGCGGGCTCATCCTCAGGCGGCAGCTTACAAGTAGAGGCCACCTTTAAAAACTGATTTCGCAATCGGCTTTGTTATTCGGTATTAGCACCTCGTTAGAAGTGTTATTCCCAACCTAAGGGCAGATCACCCACGTGTTACTCACCCGTCCGCCACTGTACTCGCTCTCCGAAGAGAACTTTCTCGTTCGACTCGCATGACTAAGACACACCACAAGCGTTAGTTCTGAGCCAGGATCAAACTCTCCGTGTGAAAGTTCGATTTGTTTTTTTAATCCAAGCTCTGTTTTGGTCACTAGGACCCTATGCACGTTATTTGATTTTCAAAGAGCAAAGCGCCAGTGATCAGGCGCAAATGTCAAAACTAAATAACTTCTTTATGCCTGTCAACACTTGAGGGTGAATATATTTTTGAAGAAATATGACCCCCAAGAGCCTTATAATATAGACGCCCTTCTATGATAGCGCAATAGCTAACCAAATATTATTCAAAATCTTTTGCCAATACATGTCCCATTACTTCCGTCGCCCTGATTCGCACGCTCGCATCTCTGTCTTCAAGCGCCGAACGTAAAACCGCTATTGCTTGAGACAGTTGTAAAAAACCCAACGATTCTACAGCTCGAATCCGCACAGCGGGATCTTTATCCTTCAATATTCTGGCAAGGAATCCAACCGCTCTTGAGTCTTTAACTCCAACTTTCCCTATATGGGCAGTTGCTGCTGCTCGAACAGCAGCACTCTTATCATCAACGGCTACTTTGCCCAACACAGGGACCCCGTTCCGGTGACCAATCTTACGCAACATAAGTGCGGCATGAAGGCGAACGCTCTCGTTATCATCTCCAAATGCTTTCTGAATAATGCTTATACTATTGACCGTACCTGCGTCCTTCAGTGCTTCGACCGCACGAATCCGCACTTCAGTATTTCCGTCTTTGAGTGATTCGGACAATACGGTCATAGCAAGTCGTCCCCCAATGAATCCCAGTGCTTCAACAATGGCAATCCGCACAGTAGTATTATTATCTGCGAGTCCCTGTCGAAGGATTATAACAGCTTGCCGTCCCCCAACTCTTCCCAGCCCTTCTGCCGCCTTTACACGTATTTCTGGATCCTTATCCAATAGCATCGTGCGCAGCACGGAAGCATCCGGCCTCTGTGCATACAGGAAAGAAACGGTTAAAAAAAGACCGAGGAAAATACGAATGAAGGTGCTCTGCATGCTTAACCCCAGCTCGCCGCGCCCTCTAATTCTCCTTGGCGCTCAGCTGCAATGCGTTCAAAATAGCCACTACTGCGGTATGCACCGAGCGGATCAATTTCTGCACCTTGTTCAAGGCGAGCCTGCGCTAGCAGTGGACGCACGTCTGTATCATAGGCTGAGCGTAGGATCTCCTCGCAATGGACCGCATCGTCTTCTTGCTGAGCAGCTACAAGCGCATCGCGATCAACCAATAATGCACGCGCCAACGCGGTCTGTATATTGAGAATTGACTGAATCATAGCTTCCACTTTGGGTTTGATTATATGACTCTGATCAATCATGTATGCTATGTCTGTAACTTTCCCGCGATGCGCAGCATTAAGGATTTCATGATAGATAAGGAAAACTTCATATAAATTCACTGAACCCGTCGTCAGGTCATCATCAGCATATTTACGGTTATTAAAATGGAAACCACCCAGCTTCCCCTCATCAATAAGTAGGGCTACAATGTGCTCGATATTAGTGCACAAAGGATGGTGTCCCAAGTCGACCAACACCTCTGCTTTGGGACCTGTTTTGTTAGCAAAGAGGAGCGCCAAGCCCCAATCGGGCACATCTGTGTGATAAAATGCCGGCTCAAAGAATTTGTATTCTATAAGCATACGGCTATCATCTGGCAACGCATCATGCGTAGCTTTTAAACACGTTTCAAAATCGTTTTTTCTTCTAATTAGATCATCTTGCCCAGGATAGTTTGTTCCATCAGCAAACCACAGACTTAATACCTTTGAGTTGGTGCGCTGCATAATATCGATACACTCATACATATGGTGTAGCGCTTTCTGGCGCACATTCGCATCGCGGTGACCGAAGCTCCCCAGCTTATATTCGGCATCCTGAAATACATTCGGGTTTATTGCACCAATGCGAACGCCTAACTCGCCCGCTTCCTGCTGCAGAGCATCGTAATCGTCCACTTTATCCCATGGAATATGCAGCGCGACGCCGGGACATGCGCCTGTCATCTTATGGACCTGAGCTGCATCTGATAGCCGCTCATGAACATTGCGTGCAGCACCGGACTGCTTAAACACGCCAAACCGTGTTCCCGAGTTCCCATATCCCCACGAAGGCGTCTCGATTTCCTGCGCTTTTATCCGCTCTTTAACCTCATCAATAACTATTCCCTGCTGGGCCAAATCCTCTGCAAGCGCAGCATAACGAGAAGCTATATTTTTTTCATTTACAGACATTTTCTTCTCCCATAATTATTCCAACCTGTCGACCAAACACAATTTCACCTGCAGTTAAAAAATATACGTACTGTCTCAAACACAAACACGACTGGTGCGGTCGACTTTAAACGTGTTGTAAAATCTGGAGCTGTAGTTCCAAATTGCGAGCCCCAATTTCTCCAGAAACCAATGGAGCAAGTGTTGGAGTCTTTACGCAAGACATAAACTGCGCTATGTGAAGCGACATAAAATCCTCACCCAC
>CAXGPR010000178.1:0-3590 GCA_964011675.1 uncultured bacterium | reverse complement strand
GTCGCCGGCGATGCTGAGGGGCCCTGGCAGCGCTTGGGTCCGCGCATGCTCTTTGCCACGCTAGCCGTCGATGGCCGCGACCCGCAGCGCTGGCTAGCCGGGGCCAGTCCCGGCGGTCTCTGGCACACAGAGGACGGTGGTCAAACCTGGAGCCAGCTCGACGGTTTCAAGCACGTGCGTGCCGTACTGCCCCCAGAGGAGAAGGCCTAATGGACCAGCAAACGTATCACGCCGAAGTAGACGCACGCGCCCAGCAGATTCTCGATGCGGCACACGCCGAGGGACGCGACCTCGGGCTGTGGGCAGCGCACGCGCTCGTGCCGCACGGACCTAGCGAAGAGGACATCGTCGAGATCATACGCGGCGGGCTGTGGCGCCAGGCCGAATGTCCGGCCCGCGACCTGCTCGGCGGGCCTTTTGAAATCCTGCCCTGCATGCTCTTTCTATGCAGATGGGAAGAGCAGCTGCCCGACAGCGCCGTCGCGCTCATACGCAACTTTATGACGGAAGCCCACCTAGAGCGCGGCAACACGGAAAACCACTGGCTCATGGCCTATACAGGCATACTGCTGGCCGCCGAGCGCTGGCCGGATGCCGAGTTTGCCTGGTCCGGTCTATCGGCTGCGGCCATTGCCGCCGAGGCCAAACGTTGGATTGGCGGCATCATTGAGCGCACCGCCCTGCAGGGACACCACGAGTATGACTCGACCGGCTACCACATTGAGCACATGACGGCTTACATCGGTCTGTATGAACACGTCCAAGACGACGCCCTGCGCGCACAGGTCGACAAGATGCTCACCCTGCTCGTAGCCGATATGGCGCTGGAGTACTTTAACGGTGCCTGGGCCGGCGGCCATTCGCGCGAGGGCTACCGTCAAAACACCTGGACGCGCTTGGGCGGCATCCAGCCACTGCAGTACCTCTACTTTGGCGGCATCGACTTTGATCCCGTCTCGCACACACAGGGCTTTGCCATCCCGTCAGTAGTTGCCGGCTATAGACCGCCGGCGCTCTTTGCCGATATGGCCTGGGACCGCAGCACAGCGCACGTGGTTAAAAAGACCAAGGCACCGCGCACCATCTATCGCCACGCACGCGAGGCGGCACGCCCGGTGCGCAAGTACACCTATATGAGCCGCCACTTTGCGCTGGGCTCAACGCAGGTGGGCCTGCCGGGTAATCAAGCTGGCCCCATCGACCTGGTCTCTTGGGATCTCACCTGGAGCGGACCCAACCACCAGGCGACCCTTGTCTGCAACCATCCCTATCGCAGCCCCGACCGCTTTAGCGCCTTTCTAAACGGATTTCCCCAGCACATTGGCCGCGCCATTTCCACCGACAAGCCCTACCTGCAGTGGCCCGATCGGCTATTTGGTGCCTCGCCCTACGAACGCATGCTACAACACGAGGGCTGCGTGGTCGTGCTCTACGACATTCCAGCCACGGACGACCATCCCTTTGTCAACATCTTTCTGCCCAACAGCCACGCCTGGAGCGAACGAGACGACTGGCTCTTTTCCAACCTAGGCTCATTTTACGTCGGCCTGCGCCCAATCGGCCCCTACGAGTGGATGACCATTCGCGAGGCCAACAACGCCAATATCCTCGTGCGGGAAGGCGACCTGATCGACGGCTGGCTGCTGCGGATCCACAGCGGCCAAGCCGGCCTGGTCCTAGAGGCGATCGAAGCCGATCAAACAGAGAGCTTTGATGCCTTTTGCGTAGCGCGCAGCGCGCAACAGCCCGATCTGAGCCAGTGGCCTTCCAACGGACGCGTGCAGGTACAGACGACAACGGGCCACGCGCTCGACATCGAACACGGAGGCGCACACCGAATAAACGGAAGAGACGTTGACTACGATGCCTACCCGCTATACGAAGCCCCCGGAGTAGAGGCGCCATTAGGCACGGGCAAGGTGCATTTTGCTCGGGGCGACGACGCGGTAGAAGTCGATTTTGACGTCGATCCAAACAAGGCGCTGTTGCCCATGCGCGTTATCGGCTGAGCCTATCAAGTCCATCAGAGAAACCGTATGGAGCAACCCCAGTATATCGTTGACGCGTTTACCGATGCCATATTCTCGGGCAACCCAGCAGCGGTGTGTCCGCTAGACGACTGGTTGCCCGACGCAATGATGGCGGCCATCGCCCGCGAGAACAACCTGTCGGAGACCGCCTTTATAGTTGGCACAAGGGGTGCCTATGCCATCCGCTGGTTTACCCCCTCAATGGAGGTCGACCTCTGCGGACACGCGACCCTGGCCTCCGCCTTTGTCGTGTTTAACTACCTCGAACCCAATCAGACAGCCGTCTCCTTTCAAAGCCCGAGCGGTCCGCTTCACGTCAAGCGCCGCGACAACCTGCTCGTGCTCGACTTTCCCGCCCGGCCCGGTGATGCAGTCAAATGCCCCCCAGCGATAGTGGAAGGACTCGGAGTTTCTCCCCTTGCCACCTTTCTCGCGCGTGATTATCTGGTTATTGTCGATTCGCACGAACAGGTTGCCCAGTGCCAACCCGTATGGCCCCTGCTACAGGACCTGCCCTCTTTGGGCATCATTATCTCAGCGCCCGGTACGGACTGCGATTTTGTCTCGCGCGTCTTTTTTCCAACCGATTCAATTGTCGAAGATCCCGTTACCGGCTCGGCGCACTGCACGCTCATACCCTACTGGTCGGCACGGCTGGGCAAGCGTCAGCTGCACGCGCGGCAAATCTCGAACCGTGGTGGCGAGCTGTTTTGCGAAATGGCCGGCGAGCGCGTATACATCGGCGGCCACGCCGCGCTCTTTAGCAAAGCGCGCATTTTCGTGTAAAGTAAAGCCGTGAGTGAGATTACCGTCAGAAGGGAAAACACCAAATATCGCGCGACGATCCGCAGTCTCATAGTGGAAAACTTTAGCACGACCTATAGCACCGGAGACCTAGAGGCCGATCTCGTCGAACATCCGCACATAGCCGCATGCGCACTGGCTCCGCTCAGCGTGTCGCCGCCCATACAGCGACGGGGTATCGGCTCAATGCTCGTCGAACAGAGCCTGTCCGCGTGTCACGGCGCGAACTACAAAGTCGCATTCGTTCAGGGCAACTCAGCCTATTACGTGCGATTCGTCTTTGCACCCGTTGGCCAATTTAACCTTCGCACCGTTTTTCTGTCCGAATACGATATGACGTTACCGATCGATGACGGAGCGCTAGACGCCGTATCGGGCTTGGTCGATTATCCCACTCCCTGGGATCCACTGAGAACTGAATAACCAGGAACGGGGCAGAAGGGAAACCAACCCGGCGAAGCAGTCCTCACAACCAACGCAATATACCCTGAGAGAGATGAGACACATGGCAAAAGACCCCGCGTTCAAAGCAGCCTATCCGTATCAGCAGGACGTGCTTGCCCTGCCCGTCAGCGACATCAGTATAGCCTCAGAGTGGTACTCGAAACACTTCGACATGGTAGAGGTCGAACGCAAGAAAGACCCCGTGCCAACCGTGCTACTAGAGCGGGACGGCGTTCAGATTGGTTTTGCCGTCAACGGGGGAGATCCCACGCAGGAAGGCGCAGCGATTCTAGTCGACCACATTGAAGAGAT
>CAXGPR010000177.1:0-3634 GCA_964011675.1 uncultured bacterium | reverse complement strand
AGCCGCTCTGGGTGCTTTTGTTCATGAAAACCTGACGCAAACAAATTTGGCGGGGCACCCGCAAGTTCAAGCGTGGACAGATGAGCTCAATGCACTCCAAGAGCAACTTGCACAGCGCGAAGAGGCGCTTAAGGCGCTGCAGAAAGAGCAGGCGGCACGTACGGACACAGAGCCAAACCTTGACTAGCAGTTCCTATCTTTACCGAGCTTAAGAAAAACCCCATCTATCTTCAGGTGGGGTTTTTCTTTTTAACGACAACCTTACGACCATCCACTATACGATACAATTTACCGTCTTTTGTGCGGTACACTTTGCCCTCCTGCTGCTTGCTTTCAGCTTCTCGTTTCCCACTTGAATCCTTACTTTGGGCCTTCTTCACAACGGGAGCGGCCTTGTCTAAGGGTAAGTCATCTATGTCCTCATCCAGCCCATCAGGCACTTCGTCGTCGTCAAATGAAGCACTCCAAGCGGCCAGCTGATCTTCCATCTCCGCACTATGGCGTTCGGCTATTTCCTCTGCCGAAGGCTGCGGCCAGTTGAGAAAGAAATCTTCTACTGCCACTGACAACAGGGAACTTTTCAGGTAGCGTTCAAACGTTGAAGCAATAATGTGCGCCTCTAACGGATTGATATTGGGTTCGTTATCAACGAGCCACAACTCGGCTAGTTCGTGTAACAGAAGCGCATCTAACAGCGTGAGCCGCTCAATCCCACCCGTAGCCATAAAGTCTTGGTCCCAGCCCATTAGTGTTTTGCGCACGTCCGTAACTAGGTGAATGTCTCCCTCGCGTTCATACGCAACCGTCTTGCTTTCTGCTAAACCCTGCAGTTGCGTGCTGCGCACACCCTCAAAATCATGACCAATGACGCGAAAATTTTTTTCGTTTCTAGGGCTCAGGCGGTCGGCCAACACGCGCCCCACATGGGCCGGATTGTTGACGATGTAGTCGAGCAGCGAATCGGCATTGGGAGCCCATATTTCGATCAACCGCTTAGCTTGAATCCGCACGAAGGCCGAATAGTCATCTTCACCGTCTATGTCAGAAAAGACATTTGCGATTTTTTCTTTTTTCTCGTCTGGACCATCCGTCGAGCGAAACTTAAACTGACCGATCCGCTTCAGCATTGACACGCGACCGCGCATGTCACGTGGACCATAGTCGAGTATAACCTGAAGGAAAGTCATAAAACCATCTTCAGATGTCCACGTCCTGAACTCACTCGGCGTCCGCTTGAGCGAATCCATCTCATTGTAGAGATTACGGAATATATCGGCAAAGTCCCCGCTACCCTCGGCGCTGTCGTACAGCACCTGGCCGCCACCTTCCGCCACCTCCGCCACCTCTATAACCTCGACCTTAGCGGGTTCTCTACCCCCATACCACGCCCTTACCCTGCGGTGCTCGTCCCACGATTTCGTACGTTCTGCCATGATAGACATCCTATGTAAGGTACGTTTCGACAGAGCTACAAATGCCTTATTCAAAACAACTGAAGAAAGACAAGCTACTTACTCAAACAGTCTCCCAAACGCGTAGTCCAAAGCGACTTAAATAGAGCGAAATATTCTGAAAGAGCGGATTGGCCAACTCAATTTCTTCTATTAGGCTCCGCTTTTGCGAAGAGTCGGCATCCAGTAAGAGCGTTAACGAACCGCCATCACCGCCTGCCCCATTTACTTTCCAGCCCAGTGCACCGGCGCGACGCGCCAGTTCGATAATCTCGTGCGCATCTTCTGAGACCAGTTCCGGGTGTAAGCGCATCTGCGCATCTGTATTTTCCACCATCGCACGACCTAGCGTCTTAAAATCACCGTCGTAAACCGCATCGCGCGAACGCCCCGCTGTACGGCGTAGATCTTCCATCCGTTTATCATCGGGCTGTGCGCCTTCCAAGTCGGCGATAACCTTCTCATGTACCTGAGAAGACGAATGAGACTTACCCAAGAAGATCAGCGCCAAGCGACGTTCCATTTCCCACCATATCGTGTTGGAAACGTGGAGTTGCGAGACTGAAGCGTGTGGGTACTTATACATCTCTATGAAGTTGATGCCACCAAAAGCTGAACAAAGCTGGTCCTGTATACCGCACTGCTGACCGAGCATTTCCGTTTCGACCCGCTGTGCAGTCTGCGCGACTTCGTAGGGTGTCATACGTCCCGGCGTGAGCAGATCGAGCGCACCGATTAAAGCGACTGTTATGGCTGCCGACGTGCCCGTCGAGGCCCCTGCCGGCGCTTCTGAAAAAATACTCACCTCAAACGCAACATCCTCCGGCACGTTCATGTACTCAACCGCCGCTTCGAGAAGTGGATGGTGCGTCCACTCTGAATTACCTTTTTGCACCGTGAAACGCTCGCCGTAATTCTCCGCATAAATCACGATGCGATGCGCCACGTCTTCCCTGCGAAATACTTTGACCTGCGCCTCAGCATATGGATACACGCCGATATTGAAAATAGCTCCATATTCGGCAAACCACGTGTCGGTCCACCCACCGTTGTCGCATATGCGAATCGGCGCCACGCTATTTATCGTTCGTATAGGCTTAGCCATAAATAACCGATCGAGCATCCCTTGTCTCATCTATGTCGGGGTTTGACTGACCCCACTGAAGGACGTTCCCCATAGTTCAGCGCGTGAAAATTGTGCCGCGCACATACGATCCTTCTTCCGAGGCGAGAAATGCCAAGATACGCGCTACGCCAATAGGCTCTCCCAAGTTCGCGTTCCGCTGAGCAACCTCAGGATCCTGCCCCTGAGCCACAGCTCCTTGGGCCACGTTCTCCAGCTTCAACGGCGTGGCAATGCCCCCAGGACATATCACGTGTAGGCGCACTCCTTTGGGGCCGAGTTCCTGCTCTAGTTTGTAGTGCATACCGTGCATACCGGCTTTGCTAGCTGCATACGCATGGGACGAAGAAGCTCCGCGCACCCCGGCACCTGAAGCGATAAGCAGAAAAACCGACTCCCCGGCTTCTTCCAATAAGGGCGCTACATACTTGGTTGTCAGAAAGGTTCCCTTGAGATTCGTATCAATTGTAGCATCCCAATCATCTTCTCCCAGGTCTTCTATGCGCTTAAACGCACCTTTAAGAACACCCGCTGCAATCACGACGATATCAACGTGCGCACTCACTGCGACCACTCCACCAATCGACTGAGCCACGCTTTGCTCGCTGCGCACATCCGTGGCATAAAATGCGGCCTGTCCTCCCGCTTCAACAATAGCTTCAACGGCTGCATAACCCTCTGTTTCGTTATAATCGACGATATGGACAAAAGCGCCTTCTGACGCAAAGAGTTCGGCCGTTGCGCGCCCAATGCCCGTGGCGCCTCCCGTTATCAAAGCAACTTTTCCACTCATTCTCATAGCAAACACCCTCCTTCTAGGGACCCCATATTCTCAGGCGCTGCCCCGTGTGGGCAGCACCTACCAGCATTTTACCATCTGCGAGGACGGCAGCCGTTAAATTAGTTGCCATTTTCCCTCCTAAGTCAACCTGCCACAGGCGTTGTGCACCTCGGGAGTTGCGACCGATTGCCGCCAGATGCGTCCGCTCTTGATTTGGCAATAAAACTTCTAGCGAGCCATCTCCATCAAAATCTCCGGCCAGAGCCATGTCGAGATTTC
>CAXGPR010000176.1:0-3837 GCA_964011675.1 uncultured bacterium | reverse complement strand
CACGTCTTACCGAGGAACTTCACGTCGTGCCCCACGCTGAGAGTCTACAGATCGTCTGGACCGCTGTCCAAGACCACTACGTCACCCACCTTCAGCGCGCGTGCCTGACCTAGGCTAATCTGCGGCAAGACGATCATCTTCCGATGCCAAAGTATCTTCGCTCATCGCCTTCGTAGTGGACGCTTTCCAGGCAAGTATCTTGTTACCTGTCGCTTTTTTAGCCGTAGTTTTTGCCGCCATTGCTCTCTCCTCTCAACGTGGAGTAGTCTTGTTTCACTCCTAAGTCTCACCGCATATAATGCGGCTATCACTATCACAAAATCATGTCACTATCATTAAGAAAATTCAACGCTCTGGCCATGCGCGAAAGAGGTTGCGCTGTTCTTCGTCAAAGCGCGCCAGCGTCTCCTCTGTCATATGCTGTGGCTCGTCCATCGTCGCGATATTCTGCGACATCATCCAGTGGGGTCCGAACCCAACGTGCAGCGTCTTGCGCACGGTATCTGACCGGTTGGTGAAGCCGCCATGGCGCAGGTGTTCCGTAAAGAGAATGGCGTCACCGGCTTTGACTTCCAGGCCAATCATACCAGGCTCTTCATCCGGGTTGCTGCCGTAGGGGCAGGGTAAGTTCGACTTGTGCGTGCCTGGCACTACGCAGAACGCGCCCTCCTCATTGCTACAGTCGCGTACGAAATAGACCATCCGCACCATCATGCAATCAATGCCCGTCTCGCCAAAGCTGTAGCGATATTTCTGGTTGGCCGCGCGCGACCCGCCATGACTGCCCGAGGCATTCCCCCGGTAGCGGATACGAATTTCCGAGTTGTTGATCGTAGGACGAGCCTTGACAATGGCGTGAATGTATTTCATCGTCGGCGCATGATTAACCAACACGTCAAAGGCAGGGTCAGCATTCCAAAAATCTTCGATAATCAGCGTTTGCCCCTCGGCCTTGGCTCCCTGTACGTGGTAGCCCTTTTCTGCGTTGGTATGATACTCAGCGCCCCAAGCACTCACCTTGCGCGGCGGCAGTTCCACATGCCCTAGCGCGTGCTCTTCAAGCTCGTCTATTGCAGCGGCCAAGGACTGAATCTGCGCACAGTCTAGTATGTCTTTAATAATGATGTATCCCTGGCGATCAAACTCGTAAGCTTCTTCTGTATTCACTTTCTCAGCTCCATTTTAATAATTCTAACAGGTTGATCCCCTTCACTTTCGCGCGCTCCTCGGCACTGTATTCAGGCATATGCGCATCGATAATCGCCGGCGTGTCTCCCCCCCAAACCAATCGGTCAGGACCGAATTCAGCTATGACACGGCGGGTAAAAGATCGAGTACTTTCGTAGAGCGGTACGTCTTGGGCAAAGTGACTCAGAGCCGACAGCTTCATATACACACGCTCAAATGAGGCCAATTCGAGCACGTCGGCAAACTCGACTCCACTGCCCATATGGGGTTCGGCCAGATGATCGATCAACACGACAGAATCCGGTATGTCGCGCAGCACCTGAGCCACCTGAGCCGCATAGTTTGGACCGATATGTAGCTCGACAATTAGTCCGAGTTCGACGGCCCTTTCCCACAGCGCGCGTACGCCTCGTTCGGCAAAGCTATCGAGGTACATCTCCTTGCCGCGATGGGCGTGAAAGCGCGTAGAAATAATTTTAGGCTGTTGCGACACCAGATCAGCCAGCCGGTCCGGCGCATCCCCATCGCACGGATAAAATAGCGAGGTGCCGCGCAGAATATCCGGCTCGCGTTCCAAGCAGTCCAAGACCATGCGGTGGTCGTCGCCATAGGGTTCCGGATGCACGATGACTGCTCGGTCAATGCTCTGCTCACGCATGTGCCCTAAGTAGACATCGAGCGGGTCGGCCGGATGGCGCCGCATATCGGGGCGATAGACCGCGCGCTCGTGCAGCGGATAGGTCTCAGTATCAGAGCTGAAAATATGTTGATTCCACTCGATGATCATTCAAAAGCTCCTCAAACAGTTTGCGTCAAACATGGGCACAATACCATCGCACAGAAACAAATCACAAAAACCGAGCGCATACCAGACGCGCACACAATACGATAGGGGGCAGAAGGTGTCAACATATCTGAATCCAGAAACCGATCCGGTTAACATATCTCTTTGGACCGTAATTTATTACCTTCTTTGTACGCATCATAAAACACCAGGTGAGTCTATGCATAGCAGCACCGTACTCGACGTCGACGACATTCATTTGACCGATGCACGCACGCATAGTCGGTGCACCTCTAACGAGTTGTGCCCGGACTATACGCCGCGCGATCGCATAGCCTTCGTATGCGATGCCAGTGCGCACGGTCCGCTGCACGTCGGCCGCACCGTATTGGCCCTTACCGCTGCTTTTTACGCGCCTCTCCGAGCACAAGACACCCCTTTCTTCGACTACCCGCAGCACTTTGCGCTTATAACGGGCATTGAAGGCCAAACTTCCTTGCCTGAAACGGTTACGCGCTGCTGGACGCATTTAGACGTCTGGCCGGCCTCGCAGTGGATCCCGCTCTCATCTGATCGGGCCGAAGTACTCGACACCCTGTGCAGCCTACAGATCAACCGCCTGTTCTGGCCCTCAGATAGGTCGTTGAGCTCTCCGGGCCAACCGCTACCGACCTATATTTACAAGCTGCTCAACACGCGCCTAACACAGGTCCTTACCTATGGCCCTTCTGAAGCGCAAGCAGACTTCGAGGTCGCGCTGAGCGGAGAGGCAAACGAACTATGGGAGCAAGCGCTAGCGCGCTGCGATGCATCCGGCTCGTATCCAGAAGCGGATCAGCTATGCTCTCTTAACGTCAAGGCCTTTCTCCAGCAGCATACTGACGTCTTTATAGCCCCATGAAATCAGGCAAAAAACCTATCGCTCTAGGGCTGGTGCTTGTACTTGGCTCTCTGGGCTGCGCTGGACTCCTCTTCCAACGCTCGGTGCCCACCGGAACGCAGGGTGCCCCAGCAGAGCAGTTGACAAACCGCATCGAAGCATCTATCAACATCCACGCTTGGCAAGAGACGGGCGTTATAGAGTGGACTTTTCCCCGCGGACATAACCACCTGTGGGATCGCCAGCGCCACTGGCACCGCCTGCAGTGGGACGGATGCACGGCGTGGATTAACTTGAGCACGCGCCAAGGCCACGTCGAATGCGAAGGAAAACCGTTGGAAGGAGCCGATCTGCGCGAGCGACTTGATGACGCTTGGTCTATCTGGGCCAACGATTCGTTCTGGCTTAATCCGTTGGCCAAACTGCGCGACAAAGGCACAGAGCGCCGCCTCGTAACGCAGGAAGACAATAAAGCGGCCTTGCTTATCACCTACCGTAGCGGCGGCATAACGCCGGGCGATTCTTACCTGTGGACGGTCGACGAAAAAGGCCAGGTAACCGCGTGTACGATGTGGGTACAAATCATACCAATCGACGGCTTAGAGTTTAGCTGGGACAATTGGCAGACGCTGGATACGGGCGCACGCGTGGCGACGCGCCATCGCGGCCCTCTCGGGTTTACCATTGAACTAACGAACATTCGCGCTGGTTTTTCGGTGCGTACGCTCTACCCAGAAAGCGACCCTTTTGCTCCGCTCAATGCGCAGCTTGACGAAATGCCTTAACAAGAGCTAAAGTCTGCAAGGGCAGCAGGTTAGGAGCGCTACGAGACGGGGCTTTATGTTGACAAGCCTCCCCACTGCCTCTATATTCTGCTCCAAAGAAAAACCGGACTTATGGCCCGTTCGTCTAGAGGCCTAGGACGCTGGCCTCTCACGCCGGTAACACGGGTTCGAATCCCGTACGGGCTACCAAAATTTGCCGC
>CAXGPR010000175.1:0-3920 GCA_964011675.1 uncultured bacterium | reverse complement strand
AAAATGGTGGAGGCGGCGGGAATCGAACCCGCGTCCGAGACTAAGTCCGCCAAGATATACTACGTGCGTAGTCGGTCTTTAGAAGTCTCGTCCTCAGCGCTGTCAACCGACGGGGCCACGCATCGGAACCAGCTCAGTAAAATTTCATCCGCCCCCCCTGAGCATGAGCTTGGACAATCCTGCAAAAATTGGCACCGGGGTCCATCGCGCAGGCTCAATAGACCCCAGTGGGCTACTCTAATTGCTTAGGCAGCCATCGCGTACGTGTTAGTTTCGTCGCTTAAAGGTTTTTCCGCTTTTTAACGAGGTTGCAGAATTCCCCGGCACGCAATCTGAGCTTCTCTAACCCCGTCGAAGCCAGGTCGCCCCCAAACTGTGTTTTGCGTCTGGATTAGCTCTGAATATAGACGGCGCGATTGGGAGAGTCAATAAATCGCGCCGTCTAATACTAGTTGACTACGTTAATCGGTTCGCCGCGACCGAAAGCGGCGATGTTGTCGGCCGTCATCTGCATGAGGCGTCCGCGTGCCTCAACGGTGGCCCAGGCCATGTGTGGCGTCATAATTAGGTTGGGCGCCCCCAAGAGCGGATTATCATCTCCGATGGGTTCAGTTGAAGCTACGTCGGTGGCGGCCGCCCGCGGTTTGCCTGCGCGCAGTGCGTCTGCCAGAGCGGCTTCATCTACGAGGCCGCCGCGCGCCGTGTTGATAAAGAGCGCTCCGTTTTTCATGGAGCTCAGGAGCTCGGCATTGACGAAGCCGGCGTTGGAGGCGGTCTGCGGACAGTGGAGGCTGACCACGTCGGCGCCGGCGAAGATTTCTTCGACGCTCTTAAAGGAAAAAGGGCCGTAGCCGGGATCGTCTTTGGGCGAAGGGGCATAGGCCCAGACCTCCATGCCAAAGGCGTGTGCTAGCTGGCCGACGCGCTGGCCGATGCGACCGAATCCCACTAGTCCCAGCGTTTTGCCCGCCAGTTCCATGAGCGGTGTATCCCAAAACGACCAATAGCCTGAATCGTGCCAGCCGCCTTCGTGCACGCGCAGGTCGTGGTGGCCGATGTTGTGGCACATTTCGAGGAGCAGCGCGAGGGTATACTGGGCAACGGAGTCGGTGCCGTATACGGGAATGTTCGATACGGGGACGGAGCGTGCGCGCGCCGCCTCTACGTCGACGACGTTGTAGCCGGTTGCCGTGACGGATACGAACTTGAGGTCAGGCAATTGGTCAAAGATATCAGCTGTTAGCGACACTTTGTTGGTGAGGATGACGTCGAAGCCTAAGGCGCGTTCAATGACTAATTCGTCGGGCGTCTTGTCGTAGACGACCAATTCTCCTAGCGCTTCTACCGGTATCCAGGAGTTGTCGCCTGGATTGAGTGTGTGTCCATCCAATGCTACAATTCTCATAAAGATAGCTCCTTATGTGTCGTGTACCTGAACGCACAGGAGGAAGGTTTAACTGCCTTTTTGAAAGAGTCTATGTTGGCATTTAGCGTCGTAGTTGTTTCACGTCACGTACTGCGCCCTGTGCTGCGCTTGTTGTTAAAGCGGCGTAAGCCTGCAGTGCTGCAGATACGTAGCGTTCGCGGTTCTGGGGTCGCCAGGCGTCGTTGCCTAGTGCTTCCATACGTTCGCGTCGAGCCGCCAGTTCCTCGTCGTTGACTAGCAGTTCAATGCTGCGCTGCGGTATGTCGATGCGAATGCGGTCTCCTTCTTCAACCAATCCTATAAGACCACCTTCAGCTGCTTCGGGTGAGACGTGTCCTATAGAAAGGCCGCTAGTGCCGCCGGAAAAGCGGCCGTCTGTTAAAAGGGCGCAGGCCTTGCCCAAGTGGCGAGACTTGATGTAAGAGGTTGGGTAAAGCATTTCTTGCATGCCTGGACCACCTTTAGGACCTTCGTAACGAATGACAACGATATCACCTTCTTGTACGCGATCCCCAAGTATCGCTTCGCATGCTTCGTCTTGTGACTCGTATAGTTTTACGGGTCCTTCGAAGAGCCATATAGATTCGTCTACGCCTGCTGTTTTCACGATGCATCCATCTTCTGCTATGTTGCCGAAGAGTACTGCTAAACCGCCATCTTTCGAGTAGGCTTCTTCAACAGAACGAATGCATCCTTCTTCGCGATCTATATCGGCCTGTTTGTAGTAATTTTCTTGAGAAAAAGCTTTGTTGCTTCGAACATTGCCAGGGGCGGCCAGTGAACGTCGCTTTGCAAATTCGTCGAGTCGCATTGCCGAGATGTCATTAGCTGCGATCATCTCCCCTAAAGTCTGTCCTGACACTGTGCGCGTGTTCGGATTAATCTTTCCTCCTTTGAGCAGTTCGCCAAGAATACCGGGAATGCCGCCTGCGCGCGCTACGTCCTCAACGTGATACTGTTCCGTGGCTGGTGCGACCTTACAGATGCAGGGTACTTGACGTGACATCCGGTCGATGTCGGCCATGGTAAAGTCTACTTGTCCTTCGCGTGCCATAGCTAATAGGTGCAGGACTGTGTTCGTTGATCCGCCCATGGCAATATCGAGTGCCATGGCGTTCTCAAATGCTTCAAATGTAGCAATGTTACGTGGCAATACTGACTCGTCGCCGTCTTTATAATAAGAGTTGGCCATTTCAACGATACGTTTAGCTGATTGTTCGAATAGATCCCACCGTAATGAGTGCGTGGCGAGAATAGTGCCGTTGCCAGGCAACGCCAATCCAATAGCCTCGTTGAGGCAATTCATGGAATTGGCAGTGAACATGCCCGAGCAGGATCCGCAAGTAGGGCAAGCTTCTTCTTCCATTTTGTCGACGTCGGCATCGCTAACACCTTCATCTCCAGCTGCAATCATTGGATTGATTAAATCGAGTTTGGCCGCTCCGGTCGACAGTTGGGTCTTGCCAGCCTCCATTGGTCCGCCCGAAACAAAAATAGCTGGAATATTCAATCGGAGTGCAGCCAATAGCATTCCGGGAGTGATCTTATCGCAGTTAGAAATGCAGATCAGCGCATCGGCTTTGTGTGCTTGTACCATGTATTCAACGCTGTCAGCTATTAACTCTCGGCTCGGTAGCGAGTAGAGCATTCCATCGTGTCCCATGGCTATCCCATCATCGACAGCTATGGTGTTAAATTCGACGCCGTAGCCGCCATTAGAATCGATAACTTTCTTAATACGTTGTCCAACTGGATGTAAGTGAACGTGGCCTGGTACGAATTGCGTAAATGAGTTAGATATGGCGATAATTGGTTTGTGAAAGTCTTCCGACTTCATGCCCGTAGCACGCCACAGAGCGCGGGCCCCAGCCATACGCCTTCCCTGTGTGGTCGTGCTGCTACGAAACGATTTTTTATTCATGGAAAACCCTTATTAAAATGCTTGTCCTATAGAGAAATAAAACTTCATAGACTGCGATTGGTCAAATCCATCGTTGAAGGCGATATCGAGTCGTAATGGAAAACCAAACGTGTAGCGTAGGCCTAAGCCAAATCCGTTAACCATGCCGTTTGGCCTCACTATATCGGTCATAATCAGGTCTTCCGAACGGTGCCAGACCTGGGCGCGATCCCAAAAGGCAACCAGGCCAAAGGTGCCGTGTCTGTAGCGCAGTTCGCTGCGCAAGTTCAGTCCAATACGGCCACCACCGACGGCTTGGATGGCGTCGCGCTTTACGCCGCGGAGCGAGCCCTCGCCGCCGTAGATCTTCCAGTAGAGCTGAGGCAGGGCGCGTCCACTGCGCAGCGAAGCGGTGCGCGTGCCGTGGATGGCCAGAGCGGCCACAACGCGTTCCGCGAGGGGGGCATAGTATCGAAGCTCAATCTCACCGTCTAATACGGACGTAGCGTTCGCTCCCAGCTCAAGGGCTACCAGTCCGCTCATGCGCAGCAGCGAACCGCGGCTTGGAGCGATGCGACTGTCGCGCGTGTCGCG
>CAXGPR010000174.1:0-4004 GCA_964011675.1 uncultured bacterium | reverse complement strand
CACGTCTTTCTTTGACGGAGGCGATGTGCCCACCGAGCCCAGCGACAACTTAAAGGCCATGCGCATCCGCGATTTGCTGTCTATGAACAGCGGTCATCAGGACGATACCGTCTACCGCCTCTCTGCCAAGGATGGCCGCTGGTGCCGCGCCTTTCTCCACTTCGACGTCGAACACAAGCCGGGCACCCACTTCGTCTATAATTCGGGGGCGACCTACATGCTCTCTGCCATCCTGCAAAAGACAACGGGAGAGCGACTGGTCGACTATCTTCGGCCGCGGCTCTTTGACAAGCTCGGCATTAAAAATCCAACCTGGCAGCAAAGTCCGGAGGGGATTGATCTGGGCGGCTGGGGCCTCAGCGTTACGACAGAAGATATCGCACGCTTTGCTCAACTCTATTTACAGCGGGGCGTGTGGAACGGCGAGCGCATCCTATCCGAAGCGTGGGTGGCCGACGCTTCCTCGCGTCAGAGCTCTAACGGCTCCAATCCACACAGCGACTGGGAGCAGGGCTACGGCTACCAATTTTGGCGCTGTCGACACAATAGCTATAGCGGCAATGGTGCCTTTGGACAGTACTGCATCATCATGCCAGACCAAGATGCTGTGTTAGCTATCACTAGCGGCACTGGAGATATGCAGGCCGTGCTCGACGTCGTATGGGAAGAACTGCTCCCGGCCATGAAGGATGTACCGCTCAGCGCCGATCTGGAGACCGAACAGGCGTTGAACACCAAGCTGGCCTCTCTACAATTACCGCCGCAGCAGGGCAAGCCCAGCACTACAGTGGCCCAACGGATAAGCGGCATAGAGTATGATATGGGAGAGCATGAAGACCATCGGGAAACGGTCTCCTTTGAGTTCGGACCAGAAACGATCTATCGCATACGCAAAGGAGAAACGGACCACCGGATTCCCATTGGTACGAACACGTGGGCACTTAGCGACGGAGGAGCAATGGGCAGGATGGCCGCTAGCGGTGCCTGGGAGAGCGAAGATACGTATCTGCTCAAGATCTACTACTGTGAAACGCCCTATAGCTCGCTGCAACGCTTTCGCTTCAGCGACAATCAGTTCGTTCTCGATGAAGAATTTAACGTGTCTTTCGACCAACGTATACAACCGCAGCAAATAGGAATAGCCCGCTAGCTACCTCTCCCAGCGACGCTGCGCAATGCGCTGAATTCGGTCGTGCAGCGCGTTGTCCAAGGGCAAAAACCACAGAATCACACCGGCCGTCACAAAGAGCACCCCAACGGCCGGTCCGAATAGGAACGCCAGTCGGAAACTGACCTCCGCACTAACAGCGCCCCCTCCTTCTGCAAAACCAATCAGATCGAGCAGTACGCCCGCCAGCAGCAGCCCCAGTGCACGGGCCACCTTTGTGCTCATTTTCCACACGCCAAAGTAGAGCCCTTCCCTTGCGCGCCGCACTCTGATCCGGTCGTAGTCAATACTGTCTGCGACGAGTGCATCCATCAGGACGATTGCTCCGGCCATAACCCCACCTACTAGTGAATAAACCAGCGGAAAAACAATCTGCCCTGCGGGCATAAGCGGATAGACCACAGCCGTCGTCACACCCAGCGAGAGCACGCCGAGCAGAGCGGCCCGCTTTTTGCCCCAGCGCTTGCCCAAGAAAATCCACATCGGCACGGACGCGATAAAGCTCAGAAAGAAGGGAAGCAGGACCCACACGACAGCATCCTGCTCACCCAGCTGCAAGAAATACTCGTAGTAGTAAAGCGCGATAGACGCGTTGAGCGTCCGCCCGACGGCGGCGATGATAAAGGCAATAACAAGCAGGCGAAAAAGCGGATTTTTTAACGCCTCTCTCTGCTCCAAAACGAGATGGGCCAGCAGGTCCAAGCTCCACCGCGTGCGCTCTCGTGCGGATCGATCCAATCCGCGGGTTAGTCGGTAGCTTAGCCAAGCCGTGCCAATAATTGCCGGTGCGAGCAAACCGCTCGCAGCGCTGCGTGCACGGGCCATTGTGGCAGGATCGTTGGGCTCACCCCAGTAGGCCAGCACCAGAGCTGGCAGTACCAACCCCAGCAGCGCACCCAGCGTGGCAAAGAGCCTTTTAAATCCAAACAGCGCGCTGCGCTCGTGCCGATCGCTGCTCAACTCGCCGGCCAGCGCGGCATGTGGAACCGCCACCAGCGTCATAGACGTATTAAGCAGCAGAAAGGAAAACAGGAGATATAAAAATGTCGCCACCGACTGCCCCGCAGCTGGTGGGTTAAACAGCAAGAAGAACGTGAGCGCTAGCAGTATAGAGCCCGGAACAAAGTAGGGCCTGCGCCGTCCCTGACGGTGGACCGTGCGATCTGAGATGCCTCCCATCAGAGGATCTGATATCGCATCCCATATCATAGCGACGGCCAGCGCAATTCCCACCCAAGCCGCACTTAGCCCGACAACTTCGCTATAAAACTTGAGTAAGTAGAGCTGAACAATCGACTCGACGGCGGCAATGCCCAAATCCGCTGTGCCGTATCCCAACTGCCGACTGCGATTCATCGAAACTGCGCTCGTATTACCATCCAACGACTCTATCTCCTAAATGGGACAACGCCTTGAAGCACATTGCTCTGCGCCCTATCTTTGCCCGCACCACGCACACACAGGAAAATTCTATGACCGATCCCAAACACCTGCTAGACGACGCCCACATGCAGCAGTTTATTCGCGATGGGTATATACAGGTAAAGGCCGATTTTGCCCAACCCGTCCACCAGCAAGTCTATGACGCGCTCGAAGAGGTTTTCGAGAAAGAGGGCAACGTGGGCAACAACATCTTACCCCGTATCCCTCAGATAAAGCAGGTCTTTGACCACCCAACCGTCGCCGGAGCACTTACCAGCCTGCTCGGTTCCGGCTATATCATGAATCCCCATCGCCACTGCCACCTCAATCCGCCCAGCGGCAAGGGGCAAACGTGGCACAAAGACTGCTACGTATTTGACCACAATACACGCCATCCGTGCTATCACTGGATCCTAGCGCTGTACTACCCGCAGGATACAACAGAAGATATGGGTCCAACGGGAATTCTGCCCGGCGTGCACAACTGGGAGCGCATTTCTCACCCCGACGCATCGCAGACAACGGAAGATGCCCTAGCCCTGTGCGGCGAAGCGGGCACCGTTACGCTTCTCCACTTTGACGCGTGGCATCGGGCCATCGCCAATACGAGCGCACACAAGCGCTACATGCTCAAATTCCAATTCGCCCGCATGCAGTGGCCACCCCAGCCGACCTGGCAGCACGAACGCGACGACTGGCAGCTAGCGCAGCCGGCTAGCCCAACTGAGAAGCACGTATGGAACTGGCTGTGTGGCCACACCGGCTCGAACGCTACAAGCGAACCCACAGAAACGACTCTATCGGACTTATACACCGGTTCGGAGAGCGCACGCTTGGATGCGGCCTACGCACTGGGTGCGCCGGACAACCTACCGGTCCTCTTAGACTATCTGCGCCAAGAAGCGCAGGAAGTGGAAGACCGCATAGAGGACAAGACGCCGGACAACGCACACGGCACTAATCCGACCGCACTGCGCGCCGCACAGGCCATTGAAGCAATAGGGCCCGATTGCACCCCACAACTCCTAGACGGGTTAAACGACGCACACTGGCCCGTCCGCGCTTCACTCTGCGACGTGATCGGCCTGTGGGGCCCTGCCGCAGGCGACGCCGTGCCTAGCCTAACCATCTTACTAGACGACGAACACTGGTGGGTGCGGCGCAACGCCGTCGAAGCACTCGGTCGCATTGGGCATGCCTCCGGCCCGGCTCTACCCGATATAGTCAGCACGTTAGGGGACGAGGACCGACGCGTTCGGCGCGCCGGCACGCTGGCCGTCGCTCAGCTGGCCCAACGGGGCATTAACACGTCGGACGCCGCACCAGGTCTCATGGCCGTTCTGTCTGACGAGGATCGCTATAACCGGTTCTACGCCCATTTAGCCCTGGGACATATGGACGACGAGACGGCGCG
>CAXGPR010000173.1:0-4070 GCA_964011675.1 uncultured bacterium | reverse complement strand
AAGCTCCGTCGCGTGGATTTGCTACGAACGTCACGCAGTATCACACCAGAGAGTCGGTCTATGTTAGGTGGTTTTTTAAATAAAATAAAAGAGGGACTGGGCAAGACGCGTGATGTGATGCACGATAAGATCGCAGCGGTCGTGCCCATTGGGGGCCGCGTCGATGAAGAGATGTTAGACGAGATTGAAGCCATCCTGATACAGTCCGATATCGGACTCGATACAGCAGTCGAGGTTATTGAAGAACTGCGCAACGCCGTGCGCTCGGAAAAAGTCAGTGATGGGGAAGACGTTATGCGGATGTTACAAGAGCAGTTGGCCGAAGTCGTAGCGTTGGGCTCGGATGGCGCGCTGCCGCTGGGCGCCGATTCGCTACCCGTCGCGCCTTTTGTCATACTTGTGGTGGGCGTCAACGGAGCTGGGAAGACGACGACGGTGGGCAAGCTAGCCAAGCAGTATGCCGACGCGGGCAAGAAGGTTCTGGTCGCCGCCTGCGATACGTTTCGCGCCGGGGCGGTGGCTCAGCTAGACGTGTGGGCGGAGCGTGCGGGTGTCGACATCGTTCGCGCACAGCAGGGAGCCGATTCGGCCGCCGTGGCCTTTGATGCGCTGGCCGCGGCTCGCAATCGCAAAGTCGATGTGCTACTGGTGGATACAGCTGGTCGACTGCAGAATAAGACCAACTTGATGGAAGAGTTAAAGAAAATTCGCCGTTCGCTGGCCAAGCAGGATCCGCAGGCTCCGCACGAGACGCTGCTCGTCTTAGACGCGACCAACGGTCAGAATGCCCTATCCCAAGCGCGCGAGTTTAACGACGCCACCGAGTTGAGCGGTCTCGCTCTGACCAAGCTGGACGGTACGGCTAAAGGCGGCATCGTCGTGGCGCTGAGGAAAGAGATGGATCTGCCTGTTAAGTTGATCGGCGTCGGCGAAGGCGTCGATGACCTGCAGCCCTTTGACGGGGAGACATTTGCGCGCGCTATGTTCGAGCGCTGAGCTATAGCCTATCCCACCGACCGCGCGTAAAAGCTCTGCATGTCGCGAGCGAAGGCTTTGCGCGAGCGGTCCCACGAGTAGAACATATGTCCGCCGTCGTAATGGCTGACGTGTAGGTTTGACTGCAGCGATTCGTCGAGCTTCATGTGTTGAATGATTCTGTTAGATGAGAAGTAGGGGGTCACCATATCAAAGTGACCATGGCTAATGGCCACCTGCATGTGTGGGTTGAGCACCATGCCGTAGCGCAGATCGTCCATCGAGCCAATTTGCTGTCGGATAAAGCGCGCGTCCTTTGTCTTCCAATGGCGGTTGACCTCGCCGCTGAGCAGCTCGTATTCCAGCGGCGTGTCAACGCCGAGATGCTGTCGCAGCTGTGCGTTAATACCGGCGCGGAACAGCCGGTCAATGGCGGCTAGCGTGGGGTCGGGTCCCTCGTAGGAAATGCGATCGGGGAAGGGATCTACCGCAGTTAGCGACGCATCGTAGAGTCCGCAGTAGCGGCGTTTATTGCGCAGCAGCTCGCGCGCAAATACGACCCTGTGGATGCGGCCCCCGGCCCGATCGATTAGCGCCTCGTCGAGCCCGACTAATTGCGCCATATGGCCGATGGTGCGCTGGCGTTGGGCCTCGGGCATGGAAGCGCCTCGGGCGAGCAGCTGCAGGTAGTCTCCCTGGGCAAATTCTTCGGCCAAACCCCGCGCGGCTTGTGCGTTTTCTCCAGTGCCGCGCCCGTGATGGAAGGCGGCTCCTGCCATTGTCGGCAGGAGCTCAACCCAATGCATCAAATCGTAGTCAGATCCGAGAATTGAGGCGAACTCAATCGCCGGCGAGATGAGAATGGCTCCGTTGAGACCAATCCCGTAGCGCTCCTGCGCGAGGCGTGCCAGCTTGGCCACGCGGAAGCCGCCGTAGCTTTCGCCGGCGATAAAGATGGGGGCCGTCCAACGTTGGTGTCGCGAGAGAAACTGCTGCATAAATTCGCCCAGCGATTCCAGGTCGCGTTCGACCTCCCAGAACTCTGTATTTCTCTTTTTCTCATCTGCTTTGACCCCGTCTTCGCTGTTGCTCTCTTCGGGGATCGTTCGACTGAAGCCGGTGCCGACGGGATCGATAAAGACTAAATCGGTAAAGGGCAGCCAGCTTTCGCGGTTGTCGCTCAGCTGTGCTGGAGGGGGCGGCAGCGAGCCGTCGCGGTTGAAGACCACCCGCCGCGGACCCAAGGCACCTACGTGGAGATAAGCCGAAGCGGCTCCGGGTCCGCCGTTAAAGACGAAAGTGACAGGTCGCGGCTTTTGTCTGCGCGTTTTGGCTAAATAAGCGACGTGGAAAAGGCGTGCAATCGGTTTTTCCCCTTTGTGTAGCACCGTCCAATCCGCCAGCGCATCGTAGGCTAGCGCGCGGCCGCGGCCGGCGGAAAAAGCGTGGCGAGTTCTGCGCGCTTCAGCGTTTTTATATGCTGTGTCATTAGGCTTGGCCATGCTGCCTCCTGTTTGCTTGTGAAATGAGATCGTTTCTATCTTAATGAGTTGGCAGCAGGAATTCCATTAAACGACCGGCCCCGCAACGCGGTCTGAGAGGCAGATCTTGGATTCTCTACAAACGATACTACAGAAGCTTTTTATTTTCCGCGACTGTCGAGCGGCTCATATACGTGAGGTGTTAAGAATTTGTTCGTCGCGCACGTTTGAGGAGGGTGAGTCGCTTTGTAAGCATGGCGAAAAAAGCGAGGAGATGTTCATTGTTCTCTCTGGGCGCGTGCAAATTGATGCTGCCGATGGCTCGCCCCTGCTGTCGGAAACGGCCGTAACGATTATCGGTGAAGCGGGCATGCTGACGGGCGAACGGCGTTTGGCTACGGTGACCGCCCAAACAGATGTGAAGACCCTTGCGATTAGTCGTAGCACTCTGATGCCGAAGTTCAGCGAAGATCCCGTCTTGGCCAGTCTGATCTATCGCAACGTGCTTTTTATGGAGCGAAGTAAGCTGATTGCTTCAAACCAGCGCATTGCTCAGCTGCTACAGGATGTGGCTGATGGCGATGAGTATGCCGCCTCTGAGGATGAGGATGCTGAAGTGGAAGAGGGAGATCACAAAGCAGAGGGTGACGACGATGCGGCAGAAGACAGCGAAGCGGGATAGATCCGTCTTTGCCGAGTCTTTGTTTTTTCTATCGGCAGACTGAGTGCAATCTCAACACAACGGAGTGAGTAACCGATGCGCGTTCTCATCACCGGCTGTGCCGGCTTTATAGGCAGCAATCTGGCAGACCGCCTGCTGAGCAAGGGACATACCATAGTTGGCGTCGACAACCTAGCTTACGGTCTGGAGTCGCAAATTCCCGATGGGGTTGAATTCTATGCAATGGACATTCGCGATCGCGCGCTACGCTCGATATGTTCCGGCGTCGATGTCGTGTTTCACCTAGCTGCCAAAAACTGCATAACGGACTGCCAGCAGAATCCGGTCGAAACGGCTGATATTAATGTTACCGGCAGTGCGAACGTATTTCAGGCTGCGCATGAAACGGGTGTTGGGAAGGTGGTCTACGCCGAGTCTTCCGCGTTGTATGAGGGCAGCACCGCGCTGCCGACGCCGGAGTCAGAAGAGGCGCCAGAGAGTTTTTACGCGCTCAGCAAGCAGGCGGAACGGCTTTTTGCACTTGGTTTTGAGCAGGCACACGGGCTGCCCATGACGGCGCTTCGCTACTTCTGTGTCTACGGGCCGCGCCAGGACTATCGGCGCACGATTCCGCCAGTTATGAGCGCCTTTATCATGAAGCTCTTACAAGGCGAGGCGCCGATCATCTACGGAACGGGGGAGAAGCGCCGGGACTTTATTCACGTCGACGACGTCAACGACTTTCACGAGATGTGCATGCAACGGGGCCCCACCGACGGCAATGTATTTAACGTGGGCAGCGGGGTCAACTACTCAATTCGGGACATCTACCAGCACATATCCCACCTGTTGGGCGTCGATATTCTTCCTCATCACGAACCCGATTTTCCCGAAGAGGCCCAAGAGACCTTGGCCGATATTACGCTGGCTAAAAGCGTGGGGTGGGAACCGCG
>CAXGPR010000172.1:0-4118 GCA_964011675.1 uncultured bacterium | reverse complement strand
CGCAATAAACGGTGGGACTCTTCCCAACCCGAGCGTATCCGCGCTCCCAAACTCAACCGAATCCATCTCATACAAGCGTAAAACAGTTAACCAAGCCCCCGTCTCACGTTCACTAAACCAAGTTGCAACAGTATCTATCTCCCAAGGGGTATACCCCTCGACCCAAACCCTTACATTTTCAAGAGAATATAGTTTTATATGTCCCACGGGGATGGCGAGCAGAGAACATGCATGATGCACTTTCCCAACATACTCCTTTGCACGCATTGGGTCCTTGAAATTTTCCGGTTTCCACCCGCGCTCTTTTTTTTCATTATAGTAAGGAAATCTACTGCCCCCTATGATCGGCACAATTTGATTGATACGATGCCCTCGAATAACCGCACTACATATCCCATCCTCAAGATATCCAACTTCTGGCATAGGACGAACCAAGAGCCGAGTAAATGGGCCCGTAAGACGATCCATTAAGCGAATGCGAATAGATTCAACTCCATCAAAATGATGATTTTTCATTTATATTTTCACTTGAAATAAGTATTTCTTAACAGCGAACTATTCAATGACATCTTCTGTTTTTCACACTAATTTACATTCGTAAATATGAAACGAGTCTATTTCTGTGCACAATTTAATCCTAGCCCTTATACTTGCCCTTGCCATTCGACCTACCCAAGCCGATGACAAATTCGAACGTTGGCTGGAATTACTCAGAAATGAGGCGCTATCAAAAAATATAAGCCAGGAAACGCTAGCAGCGAGTAATCCGTACTTGCGATTAGATAATCGCGTAATCAAGCTTCGAAACAAACAGCCTGAATTTACGCAAACCTTGGCCAATTATTTGGAAAAGCGTTTAACCCCATCGCGCATAGAAACAGGCCGGAAGCTATTAGAAAAGAACGGGGGGCTTCTCCAAGAAATCTATGAGCAGTATGGGGTAAACCCGCGCACCGTAGTAGCACTTTGGGGATTAGAAAGTAACTACGGGCAGTATATGGGATCTTATTCTATCCTGAGCTCTCTAACCACCCTCGCTTTTTCGAGCAACAGGAGCACCTATTTTCGCAACGAGCTAATTGCAGCGTTACAAACGATCGAAAATGGACACGCCACGCCCGAGCAGATGCTGGGGTCCTGGGCAGGGGCGATGGGCCAATGCCAGTTCATGCCCTGGAATTACAAGCAGTATGCGGTCGATTTTGACGGGGACGGGAAGCGCGACATTTGGACTACGGAAGCAGATGCCCTGGCTTCTATTGCCAATTTTTTACAAGCGTTGGGCTGGAACGACGATCTTACCTGGGGCCGGCCCGTCTTGCTACCACGAAATTTTGACAATTCGTTAGCAGATGGAAAAACGAATAGACCTCTGCAGGAATGGAATGCGCTAGACATTCGGAGGCTCAACGGGACCAATCTACCACAAAAAGCCTTAGATGCGCGTCTGCTTCGACCTGCTCGAGCAGGAGGAAGCGCTTTCTTAATGTATGAAAACTTTGATGTCCTAATGAAATGGAACCGGTCTCACTATTTTGTTATCTCCGTGGGTACTCTAAGCGACAAGCTGCGTCCATGAGCACCGTCCAACGCATAGGTTTTATAGCGGGCCTAGTTGGCCTCCTTCTCGGATTTATAGCTCCATTTCCTCAGTTCCCTCCGTCCATACAACACACGCTTGGCATCGCCTTTTTTGCCATTTGCTTTTGGACCTGCGAACCCGTCCCCATTCAGCTGAGTTCGCTCTTTCTCCTTGTACTTTATCCTCTTACTGGACTATTAACGTTTGAGCAGAGCTTTGCTCCTTTCGCCGGAAAAACTGTATGGCTGATTTTCACCGGAATGGCCATCAGTATGACCCTAGACCAATCGGGGGTCGGCGTACTACTTGCGAACTTCTTAAAACGCTTCCTATCAAGACGCCCGGGCCTCCTCATAGTGCAACTTCACTGCGTAGGATTAGCAACGGCCTTTGTTGTTCCATCAGGAGTCGTACGCGTTTTATTGCTTTTTCCAATAGGACTGGCCCTTTGCTCGGCTCTCAGGTTTCCGTACGATAATAAGTTGAATACGGTTGTTCTGCTCTCTCTGGTTTCGAGCACGGTTTTTGGCGGTTTCGGTATCTTGACCGGAGCAGTCCCCAACATGATAGTGGCAGGACAATTTCAGGAATGGGGCAAAGAGTCGATCTTCTGGTCTACCTGGTTATTTTGGATGTTTCCTCTGGTAGGCATCGGCCGATCGATGCTCTCGGCTTTCTTGATTTGGGTATTTTGGGGTAGAAAAATAGACCCCTTGACACCCAACTCTACACAGGAGACTCATTTTACCTTTAAGCCAGCGCAAAAAAAAACGCTAGGCGTGTTAACCTTGGGCGTAGTCGGTTGGGCCACAGATACAGTGCATCATATCCCGCCCGTATTTATCGCACTCGTAATGGTGCTGATCCTCTCAATTCCCAGTTGGGGCACGCTGAACGTAAAAGACTTAAAAAAACTGGACTTTAGCTTCCTTTTTTATATTGCCGCCCTATTTTCGCTTGGCAATGCGCTTAACGAATCTGGGTTTAATGGTTTATTTATCGCAACTGCTGCGAAATGGGTGGACCTTTCTATGTGGGAGTTACCACACCGGTATTTTGCCCTCACGCTCCTTGCCGTTCCGCTCGACTTCGTCATGGATATAGCGGCCGTAGCAGCCGTCGTAACCCATCCTTTTCTCCAGTTAGCAACAGAGTATGATCTACAGCCACTTCCAGCCGCGATGAGCATAGGCATGGCTACAACGCTCGTTTTTCTTCCCTATCAAGCTGCTCCCCTCATGGTTGCCTATTCCTATAAAAAATTTGCCTTGAGTCACCTTATTCTCCTGCAGTTCACCCTCTCTGGGATTTCTCTACTCTTCCTCTATCCTCTCAACCTGATCTATTGGTCACTTATAGGATTCCTGTAGAAACTACCTCTTTTTTATATATTCAGTTAGATCAAGGCTCAACCGCCGTCCAACGTCTCCTTCCGTTAGGAAGGCACTCAACGACGTTTCCGCATCGCCCAAAAAAGTATTTCGTACAAAATGGTCTCCGAATTGACTACCCCACCAATAGGCTCCCTGCAAACAAAGGCTCAAGTACTGATCGATTGGGAGAATCTCCTTACTCACCAAACTTTCCAATCCCAACGGACGAACCCTCTTTTCGTAGAAAGAAGCCTTTTGTGAACGCAACTCTTCTCCACTAAGGGCCGTATAAATAATACACTGAGATAGGAACTCTCCCGAATTTAAATCCTGACATTCAACTCCGGTTATTCGTCGATAAATATACTCGCGCTGATCGAGCGCACTGAGCCCCGACTCTCCAACCCGAAAAGCAACTCCCCCAAATTCCGATCCTGAATGCGCTTCGACGTTTAAAACTGCAGCCGCTTGCTGGCCAGTGCAGTCTTTCTTCCAAGCCCGAACCGAGGCAAGATTGAATAGACGACGATATCCCACCACTCTAACTGGCTTAGTTTGGCCCATTGCGATATCACGTACTGTTCTATTTAGGGAATCGGGATGCATTAATGAGCCATAGCCGATGATCCAATACACTTCTTTCTCCCGATTCATCCTTGGTGTAATCTCCTCATTTACCAGAGAAACACAGTAAGAGGCCACCCATAATGAAGCATACTCCAACGAAAGTCATACTGGCTGGCACTTCACTTACAAATAAAAACACCCATATCGGATTTAGTAAGGGTTCGTACGGGCTGATCAATGCCGCATCCCTCGCAATGACCCTGTGTAGAGCAAAGGTATACATCACATAGGGAATCCCAAGCTAAAAAATACCCATTATAATAATCAAACCCATTTTGCGGGGCGCCAACCAAGGCGAATCCCACACCCATGGCAACAGGAACAAGGCAACGACAATATTATTGAAAGCCGTAGTGTGAACGAAATTAGGCTCTCTATACAACCGCAGGAAAAAGGTTAGAAGAGCAAAGCTCACCCACTTTGGAGGCCATAAACAATCCCCTTTAGGGTGCCGTCAGCTCCCTGACTGAAAATACATAGAACCCCTAGCATCGTGCTAATTAATACCCACCAATCTCTTTTCTCAGGGATTTCCC
>CAXGPR010000171.1:0-4184 GCA_964011675.1 uncultured bacterium | reverse complement strand
CCCGCGCAAAAGGCACCTCGGTTGTTTTAGCTTCGGTATACTGCTTGAGATGCCCCTCCCAAGCCAAATCGCACATATCTCGCAGATTGTCATCGCCGCCCAGCACGTAGAGCACGGGCCAGTGAACCAAGTTTTCGATCGCATCATCTGGGCCGTCGTTGCCCCCCCAGCGCGGTATACACTCGAGATAGCCGCGATCGTCAAAGTAGTGTTCAAAAAACTGGCGGCAGGCACGCGACTGGGCGCGCAGTAATTCCCACTGCATAACGGCCCACGCCGGAGGTACCATAGTGGCATCAATTTCTACGTACTGCGGATTCAGATAGGGCATATTGATCCTCATAAGGGTTGCAGTCCAATAGGAACAGACAGAGAGAATAACTGTTTTGTGCGCTGTGCAAAAGGCGCGCTAGAGCACCTCATAACGACCATTGTATGCCCAACTGGCCAGAGCGTCCATACACCTCGCGCTCGCGCCAGCGAGTCGCCTGGCGCCCGTATGGGCTTCCGTAGACCTCGCGCTCGCGCGCATTGCTCAAGTTATTGAGCTTGACGACGATTTCCACGTCGCCAAAGAGACGCTGACGCGCGGAAAAATCGACGTGCCACTCGCTCTCATACCAAACGTCTTCACGCTGACTATCGCCTAAATCTTTGAGCATGGGCGACCGATAGGCCATACTCAGGGTCCACGTGCGGCCCGCCAGTGCGTGGTCATACAGCAATCCTACGTTGCCCGTGTGACGCGCATGGCCCGGCAGCGGCCCTCGATCACTGCGGACCGAACCGTAGTCGATACGCGCGCGAGAGAAGGCGTAGTTGAAGTAAAGGCCCACGTTCTCGAGCGCGGGCAGTTCGTAGCGCTTTAGGTAGTGAACCAGCGCCCATTCAGCACCCCACAGGCGCCCCGATTCCCCGTTGACGGGCGTCAACAAGACAAAGGGCGTGCGATCTTCGGCGTAGGTGACAACCGGGTCGGCAATGTGCTTAAAGAATGCGCCCACGCTCACCAGACCAAGCGCCCCGGGAAAGGTCTCAAAGAGCAGATCAACCCCCTGCGCCCGCGTAGCCTTCAAATCGGGATTACCCTGTAGAATTAATCCATCGCTGGGTGGAGTCGTTATCGGCAGTAGGCGCGTATACTCGGGGCGCGACAGCCCGCTGGTCAACGCCAGGCGCAGCGTGCTGCGCTCGTCAGAGCGATAGGTTATATGGAGCGAGGGTAGCACGTTGGCATACTGAGCGCGAGAGCGCACAAAGCTGGCCCGGTGTCCATAGGCGTGGCGCGTCTCTTCATAGCGCATGCCCCACAGAAGGGACAGACGCCGAGTCCACTGCAGCGTATGTTGGGCATAGGCTGCATAGACGGTCTCGCGCGCATCGTAATTGAGTAACTGCTGCACAGGACGATATCCCCTCAGCGGCAGCAGCGCCAGGGCGCGCGCATCGTCGTAGTGAACGTCAACAAAGTCGAATGCGTTCTCCTCAAGCGCCGCCGTCTCCTCCTCGGGAAAGCGCTGCCAGCGCCGCTGGGAGGCCGATTTGTCCTTGCGCCACAGCTTGGCACCCACTTTCCACGCTCCCTGCCGATGGCCCCATTGGAAAGGACGCTCCAAATCGGCCTGCAACACGCGATCGCGCTCGGCGAACGATTCGTTGTCAAAGCGAACACGCACGAGCGGAAAGTCGCCCAATCCATCGAAAGCGTGTCCCACGTTCAACGACAGCCGCTGGCGCGCATCGAGGCCGCCAAAGTCGTTGGAACGGCGAAATAGAAAATAGGTCCGATCCGGCAGCTCTTCGCTAGCCCGCGACTGCGCTAGGCTCAGATGCAGCACGTAGTCGGCAACGCGGTGCTCCGAACGCAATTCAGCCAGGTAGAAACGCTGCTCTTCGAGCCGGTTACGCACTTCCATATCTTCTTGGCCGTCGGCAAAGGAGAAATGGCGACGACGGCGAATCTCGTCGTCGTTAAAGGCGTTATACGTATAGCTAAAGCGCAGGTCGTGATTCCAGTTTACTTGGTAATCGAGTGCTGCCAATAGGCCCGCGCGCTGACGCAAGACGTCATAATTATCCCAGCGCGCATACAACGGATGCCCGTCGGCAGCGTAGCCGGCCTGGTGCAGAAGAGCGGCCCGGTTAGTGCGATAGAGACTGCCACCGAGCAGCGCTCCGAGCCGTCCGCCGGCAAATCGGCGCGCCAGCGATCCCGACAATTCCCCCATCTCGCGACCCCAACTCCGCAGGGGAGCCGGTTCGCCGTTGATGCCACCGGACACGCTCAGCTCGTATTGGGGGTGTTCGGGTGCGCTCTTGAGAACCATGTTTACCGCCCCGCCCAGCGCATCCGCATCCATATCAGGCGTGAGCGCCTTTGTTATCTCTATCCGCTCAGCGTGGTGCAGCTGCAGCAGATCGAGACCGACGGCGCGGCCCTCTTCTATGCTGGCACTGGGCGCGGGAATTCGCTTGCCGTTGACGGCCACTGCGTTGAGCTGTGCGTTGAGTCCGCGCACCTGAACAAACTCGCCCTCGCCCTGGTCGCGATCCAGCGCAACGCCGGGCATGCGCTGCAGCGTCTCCCCGGCATTGCGATCGGGAAAGCGCGAGAAGAGCTCTGCGGAGGAAACGTGCTTTATGTTGGGTGCGCTGTGTTGGTCGTTGAGTGCGCGAGCCTGCGCACTCGTCAACGTCCCCATGACCTGTACTCCCTCCATCTCATAGAGCATTCCGCGCAGCACGATGTGCCGTTCGATGCGCGAGGCGGCACGCAGGTCAATCGAGTCGAGCACGGCAACGTAGCCCAAGTGTGAAACACGCAGCAAATAGCGCTGTGGCTCGAGTTCTCCAAGCACAAAGCGACCGTCACGATCGCTGAGCCCACCACGTCCGCTACCCACAAGTTCTACCGTCGCGTTCTCTAGGCCGATCCCTTTGGCGTCGACAACGCGCCCAGCGAGTTCAGCTGCATCCAGCGCTGTATGCAAATGCGTCAGAAGCAGAAACAGTATCATTTTGAAAAAGCGATATCGCATGGCGTATAACTCCAGGTAAATATCCAACATAAGTTGGTCAAATCGCGCGCCGCACGCGAACGCTCGACGCGCCGCCTTGTTCACAGCGAACGTCGCCCTTACCTTGAAAAATGTATCGGTCCTCTCACAGGAGTTAACCTATGGCCTCTACACCCTACCCCGCACATCTGAATCGCGCCTGTTCACCTCAGCTGCGAGAGGAGGTCGCGTTTTTTCAGCAGTGGGGCTACCTCATAGTCGACGACGCGCTCACGTCGAAGCAAGTTGATGCGCTGCGCACAGCGCTGGACGTAACCTTTGCGCAGAGCGACGAGCAGTTTATTCACCAGTTGCTCGAGTGCGACGAGGCGTTTGCTTTTCTGTTAGACAACCCGCCCGTCTTCTCGCGCATGAAGGCCATCCTCGGCGAGTGTGTCCAACTGCACAGCGCCACGGCACGCGTCACGCTGCCGGGAGACAAAGATCAGAACTGGCACCGCGACGTACCTTGGCCCGTCGCGCCTGAGGGAACGCCCTATGGTGCCATTCCCGGTCAAATAAACTGCGGCTACTATCTGGATGAGCTAAGCGAGGAAAACGGGCCGATAGTCATCGTCCCTGGGTCACAGAGAGTGCCTTTTCGGCCGCCCATATGCCACGCCCCCTTTCCCGAGGAAGTGCGCGTGCTGGCCAAACCCGGGCAAGCGGTCCTGTTTGACGGCTGCCTGTATCACCGCGGTGGAGCCAATCAATCGCAAACGGCCCGGCGCGCTTGCCTAATGTGCTACCAGCCCGCATGGATGAAGTCGCGCGAACCCTTTGACGGGCCTTTTGCCCAGCGCATGCGGACCGAGGGGAACGACGAGCAAAAAATGCTGCTCGGTGCCATCGAGCGCTGGTAGACCAGACCAAGGTCAGCTCATTCCGAAGTTAAACGCCGCGCTCTGTTGATCTGCTTTCCTTATATTTGCGATATTTGCACTGTATGGGCCGCTGCAATGGTTCATGTGCACGGCCAGATTGACTCATTACCTACGGAGAAACTCTAGTGTATACGCTGCAAAATGAAGCACTAAGCGTCGACGTATTAGACCCGGTTGCAGACAAAGAGTGCTTTGGCACGCGCTACTGCACCGGGGGCTATATTTTCCAAGTCACCGATGCCAG
>CAXGPR010000170.1:0-4278 GCA_964011675.1 uncultured bacterium | reverse complement strand
GAAATCTCGACATGGCTCTGGCCGGAGATTTTGATGGAGATGGCTCGCTAGAAGTCTTGTTGCCAAATCAAGAGCGGACGCATCTGGCGGCGATCGGTCGCAACGCCCGAGGTGCACAACGCCTGTGGCAGGTTGACTTAGGAGGTCAAATGGCAACTAATTTAACTGCTGCTGTTCTCGCAGACGGTAAAATGCTGGTAGGTGCTGCCCACACGGGGCAGCGCCTGAGAATATGGGGCCCCTAGAAGGAGGGTGTGTTTTATGAGATTGAGTGGAAAAGTTGCTTTAATAACGGGAGGTGCCACAGGCATTGGGCGCGCGACGGCCGAGCTTTTTGCGTCAGAAGGCGCTTTTGTCTATATCGTCGATTATAACGAAGCAGAGGGCCATGCAGCCGTTGAAGCTATTGTTGAAGCAGGTGGACGAGCTGCATTTTACGCCACGGATGTGCGTAGTGAGCAAAGCGTGGCTCAGTCGATTGGTGGAGTGGCCTCAGTGAGTGCGCACGTTGATATCGTCGTGATTGCAGCGGGTGTTCTTAAAGGTGCGTTTAAGAGTATAGAAGAACTGGGAGAAGAGGATTGGGATGCGACAATTGAGACTAATCTTAAGGGAACGTTTCTGACAACCAAGTATGTGGCGCCCTTATTGAAAAAAGCAGGAGAGTCGGTTTTTCTGCTTATCGCTTCAGGCGCTGGGGTCCGCGGAGCCTCTTCGTCCCATGCGTATGCAGCTAGTAAAGCGGGTATGCACGGTATGCACTATAAACTGGAGCAAGAACTCAGTCCCAAAGGAGTGCGCCTACACGTGATATGTCCTGGGGGCATTGCCACGCCGTTGAAGCTGGAAAACGTGGCCCAAGGAGCTGTAGCTCAGGGTCAGGATCCGGAAACTGCTCAGCGGAATGCGAACTTAGGAGAGCCTATCGGCGTGGCGCGCATTTTGGCTTTTCTTGCCTCGGAAGAAGGATCGTACGTGCGCGGCACAATTTTCACGCGCTAAACTATGGGGGATACACTTCAGTCAGTTCAGTCGAATCCCGATATTGATGAGATACAGGACGCCTGAGCGGTTATTTATGGTTAAGCCAATACGAACGATAAACAGCGTGGCGCCGATTCGCATATGCGATAACGGTGGCTGGACCGACACGTGGTTCGCCGAATATGGGGCAATTTTCAATATCGGCGTGTATCCGTATGCCGAGGCGCAGATCAAAGTATTTCGCAGAGAAGACGTGGCGCATCGCATCGTGATTTATGCGGAGAATTACGGCGAGCGCTTTACGGTACAAAAAGGTAATTTAGAGTGGACGCACCATCCGCTTCTTGAAGCGGCGGTCGAGTACATGAACGTGCCGGAGGATATAGCGTTTGAGGTGAGTATTTTTTCAGAAGCGCCGGCGGGGGCCTCGACGGGCACGTCTGCAGCCGTCACGGTCGCATTAATCGGTGCGCTCGATCTGCTGACGCCGGGGCGTATGACGCCCTACGAAGTAGCGCAGACTGCACAGCGGGTCGAAACAGAAATGCTTGGTCAGCAGTGTGGTATACAGGACCAGCTTTGTTCAGCTTTTGGTGGCATAAACTACATAGAAATGTATAAGTACCCGCACGCCTCTGTCTCGCAGCTCCACGTTTCCAACACTATCTGGTGGGAAATGGAACGTCGTTTGGCGTTGATTTTCTTGGGTAAGTCTCATTCGTCTTCTCAGGTGCATGAGAAGGTTATTGCCGACTTAGAGGGCGCACAGCCCGATGATAAACGGATGGAAGATCTGCGGCGTACAGCGGGTTGTTCGCGCGACGCGGTTTACGATGGTGATTTTGAGACGCTAGGTCGTGCGATGGTGGAAAATACAGATGCGCAGATGCGCTTACACCCGGAGTTGGTTTCAGAAGATGCGCACGAGATTATCGAACTAGCGTGTCGCGCCGGTGCATTGGGTTGGAAAGTAAATGGAGCAGGTGGTGATGGCGGTTCGTTAACGCTCTTACTGGACGCCGATTCTTCACAAAAGCGGAGTCTGATAGAAGAAATTGAATTGGCTAACCCGCTCTTTCAGAATATTTCGCTTTATTTAAGTCGCTTTGGACTACGCGTGTGGGAGACCGCTTGAATAAGTAGCTTGTTTTTCCTCGGTCATTTTGAATAAAGCATTTGTAGCCCCGTAAAAACGTACTTCACATAGGATGTTTATTATGGTAGAACGTACAAAATCTTGGGATGCGCACCGCAGGGTACGGGCGTGGTATGGGGGTAGAGAACCCGCTGAGGCCGAGGTTATAGAGGTGGCAGAGGTAGCGGAAGGTGGTGGGAAGGTGCTGTACGACAGCATCGAGGTTAGCGGGGACTTTGCCGATATATTCCGTAATCTCTACGATGAGATGGATTCGCTCAAGCGGACGCCGAGTGACTTCAGGACGTGGAACTCTGAAGACGGTTTTATGACCTTCTTTCAGGTGCTACTCGACTACGGTCCACTTGACATGCGCGGTCGCGTATCAATGCTACAGCGGATCGGGCAGTTTAAGTTTCGCTCGACGGATGGCCCAGATGAAAAAAAAGAAAAAATCGCAGATGTCTTCTCTGATGTAGACGGTGAAGATGACTATTCGGCCGTCGTGCGGATTCAAGCTAAGCGGCTGATAGAAATATGGGCTCCCAATGCTGATTCGCTGCTCGACTACATCGTCAACAAGCCGGCTCATGTGGGGCGCGTGTTGGCTGATCGCCTGAGTCCCAGTAATGAAAAAGGATTTCGCGTCATTGGCCACGCCTTTGACGGCGTGCGAAGCACGCAGCTACAGGGTTTAGCAGACAGCAAAACGGTCGCTTATGAACGCGAAGGAGATATTCACCTAGTTACGGACGTGCGCGAAACACTGACTGGTTGGGATCAGGACTCTATGGCCACGGGCGGGATTGAGCGGTTCACGCTGTTGGATGCGCTCCTGCTACACGAACTAGTCGAGCTGTGGCTCGTTGATAACGAACCCAATATCGATCCGTTAGAGGCGCATATTATCGCTTCAACCTTTGAACGCTACCTAAAAAGTTCCTTGTTGTCGGTGGCAGTAGAAGATTTCTTTCTCAACTGGCCGCAGCCTTCTGAAGAAGAAGTGGCTGAACGTCACCGTGCCGAGATGGAAGATCAGCTGGCCGCTTGGAGTGCTTCATTCGACGATGACGAAGTGCCCGATGGGCTCGACGAAGACATAGACGACTTACCTTTAGACAATGCCGCTCCCGCGTTAAAGAAGGCCAAGAGTAAGAAGTCAGGTGAGAAACGGAAAGATAAGGGCAAACTGCAAGAGGGCAAGGTCTACCAGACAAAAGACGGTAGGTCGTACCGTATAGTGGACGGTCATAAGGTCGCCGTGAAAAAGAAAAACTCCACCTGAAGACAGGTGGAGTTTTCTT
Organism: uncultured bacterium; assembly: GCA_964011675.1. Taxonomy (GTDB): domain Bacteria; phylum Latescibacterota; class UBA2968; order UBA8231; family UBA8231. The sequence continues at coordinate 855 of CAXGPR010000170.1, read as the reverse complement.
AAGCTCGGTAAAAATAGAAACTGCTAATCGAGGTTTGGTTCTGCGTCTGCACGTGCCGCTTGCTCTTGCTGCAGCGCCTCAAGGACCTCCTCGCGCTCCGTAAGTTGCTCTTGGAGTGCGTTGAGCTCATTTACCCACGCCTGAACCTGGGGATGTTCCGCCAAGTCTGTTTGCGTCAGGTTTTCATGAACAAAAGCACCTAGCTCGGCCTGATTGCGTCGTATATCTTTCTTTGTCGAAGCTATATCGAGACGCGCTCTCGCGATGCGAGTCATATCACCTGCTAGATCCGCTGCAATGTGCAGACTTTTCCGCAAGCTCTTGGCTATCGTATCAATCATGAGTCTTTCCCTTGGTTCTCATTGGCGCGTTTCAACTCCGCAATGAGCTCCTTTTTATTTGCTCGTGAGACTTGACGTCCCTTCAACCGTGCGTCGGGCAGCTGGCGTACGAGCTGACGCAGGCGCGTAACGGGCACGTCTTCTAGGCGTTCATTTGCCGATTCTGAAGAAGGCGCATGCAAAGGGGCTGGCGCACGCGTTCTCGACTCCGTTTTTGATTGCTGGCTGGAAGGTGAGAGCGTGGACAGCAGGTCAGCGTGTGGAGCCGGCATAACGTTGTGGCACAATACCTCACCGATGCGTTGGGCCGCTTCTACGCCAGCTTCTACGGCAACTTGGACTGCAGCAACGTCTCCGCTAAAGCGCACGGAAACCAGCCCACCACCAACCTGCTCGAATGCTAGCAGGTTGACCAGGCCGGCTTTAGCGGCAGCGTCTGCTGCTTCTATCGCCCCGACGAGGCCGCGGGTTTCGATTAGACCGATTGCCCCCTGAGCCATGGTCGGTTCGTAGC
>CAXGPR010000169.1:0-4302 GCA_964011675.1 uncultured bacterium | reverse complement strand
CTCCTTATGCTTTTAGAAATACGGAGGTGCGTCAAAATAAGATGAAAATCAAGCTTTTAAAAAAAATTAGGCAGGAACGGAAAAAGCCGAGGAACGCGCGCCGATGACTTCTTCGGCTAGGCTCGCGTAATTCTCAGCTCCAGTAGAAGCTGGATCGTAGGAAATAATAGTTTGTCCGAAACTAGGCGCTTCAGCCAAGCTTATATTGCGGCGAATAATAGTGTCATATACCGCAGAACCGAAGTGTTCTTTCGCTTCATCAACGACTCGTCGGCTTAGCTGTAACCGCTCATCATAAAGCGTCAGCAAGACACCTTCAATTCGCAAATAAGGGTTAATATGACGCTTAACAAGACGCACCGTATGGAGCAGTTTGCTCACACCTTCCAATGAATAATACTCGCACTGCACGGGAATAAGAACAGAATTAGCTGCTCCCAACGCGTTGAGCGTCAGAACGCTAAGAGACGGAGGACAGTCTATCAAAATGAAATCGAACTCGCTCACTACTGGTCTCAGCGATTGCGCTAGTTTCCTTTCGCGCCCTACCATAGAAGCCATCTCTACCTCTGCACCCGCCAAGCGGATGTGGGAAGGCAGCAGGTGAAAATTATAAAATAAGTCGACGTCTACAGTGCTCAGAGAATCGAGCGCGCTAACTTGGCCGAGAAGTACTTCGTAGACGGATTTGTGCAGACTATCGGCAGCAGCACCGCAACCGCTAGTGGCATTTGCTTGCGGATCAATGTCTACGAGCAGCGTTTTATACCCCTGAGAAGCGAGACACGCAGCGAGATTGACGGTAGTCGTGGTTTTACCCACCCCACCTTTTTGGTTGGCGACGGCGATGATAGAGCCCAAAAGGCGCCTGCTTGGAAAAAGTAGACTACGCCGTGACAAAAGTTGGCACGACAGATCTAGCTTTAGGCACGCAGATCTGTTTGCATCGGATATGCGACAGAGCAATAGTGCCCCAATTATCAATGGTAACGCAGGCCCTTCCGAATAGATATAAAAGGGAGAAAATACGGTATCTATTGCAGAAAATCTGGGAGAGACAAATGGGCCTATATCACCGCCTCGCAACACAATATAAAACGGCCTAATTAACTCGTCAAGAGTTCAGTAAAGGATAATTTTTAATGTCATCGTTTATTTTTTAAGTGATTTATAAACAAATACTTAAAAAAATCACCCAGATATAGAAGCCAGGAAAATGCCCAAGGTGATGCCCGAGGCAAAAAAAATAAATGTGCCAAACCCTGCCCATCTTCGCGTGATCACTCTACCTGTTTCAGAAGGTGCCATTACAATACTCCCTATTAGCAACGTTTTGCTCTGTATATCGGCATAAGGAGAGAACTTCTTTCCCTCTTTTGTTTAAATAGTAACACATAGCCCATATAATTGGACCAACCGCGGTCTAATGAGCAAAAAGTAGACCAGAGAATGCGAAGCTTTATGCCCTACTTAGGTGCGTGAGCGCGGAGTCGCGAGTAAAATCGCGGATGGCGCAGTTTGCCGAGAGCAAGTTCCTTTATCTGACGCACGCGTTCACGCGTGAGTTTAAAACGGACGCCTATTTGATTAAGCGTCAACGGAGGCTCATCTGACAAACCGAAATACAGTCGGATTACTTCTGATTCACGAGCGTTCAATCGGCTCAATACAATATCAACATCTTCTCTCATAATCTGAGAAAACACGTCGTCTTCCGGAGAGACTACTTTTTCATCGCCAAGCACTTCGATCATGCTTCGGATTTCTCCATCTTTAAAAGGAGCATCCAAAGAGTATATCGACTGGTTATCAACAATCGCCTGTTCGACTTTCTCTGGAGTTATATCTAATGATCGTGCGATCTTTTCAACAGTCACCGATTTCCCTCTGGCCTGCAAATCTTCACGAGTGCGCAGTATCTTTGCCAATAAATCGCGACGGTTTACTGGCAGACGAACCGTAGACTGCTCCATTAACACCTGTAGAATAGCCTGCCTTATCCACCAAACTGCATACGAGATAAACTTGTATCCTCGCGTTTCATCAAAACGATCCGCAGCCGTAATAAGACCCACATTCCCAGCACTGATTAACTCCAGCAATGACAAGCCCCGATTTTGATATTCTTTCGAGATAGATATGACAAAGCGTAAATTCGCTTCAACTAGTGTATTGCGCGCCTCATCGTCTCCAGCATGAATGCGTTCAGCTAGAGTGCTCTCTTCCCGTCCACTAAGCGGAGTAGACATCGCAATATCATCCAGATATTGAGCGAGTACCGCATCGCCCTCCAAATTATGGTTCCGGCGAGATACATTCACAATGCTTTTCTTGCGTTTAATCGCGTTACTCTTAGTCGTTCGCACCATCATGGTTGTACTCCCGTTGACATATTATACTCATTCAAATCAGTGTTCTACCATTCTGCAATGGATAAAAATCCCGTTTTCTTATATCGGCACCAGCGGAGTCCAACTATTCTCTCGCTCATAAATAACCCTATATTCTTAATTCACCTCTTTTCGAATCAACTGCATGTGTGATGCAAGACGATACCCGTACGCTGACCGATTTCAAAGAGGCCTTTCGCCAGTTTATCGACGAGCGGAACTGGAGGCAGTTCCATATCCCTAAGGACCTATTAGTCGGCCTATCAATTGAAGCGGCAGAGCTGTTGGAGCACTTTCGCTTTCGCAGCAACAAAGAAATTGAAGATTAACTCAATATGGATGCTTCAGCACTGCTAAGAGAGAAGACGGCCATTTCAGACCGCTGGTATCCCGCGGAAAAGGCCCGCGGACGCAATGCAAAGTACACGGCGCTGTAGAGAGACGACATATGGCAGAAACCTCAGATTTTAAAGAACTCGTAAACGTCATGAAACGACTGCGCGCACCAGAGGGCTGTCCTTGGGACCGCGAACAAACACACCGGTCTCTAAAACCCTATATGCTGGAAGAAGTCTACGAAGCGCTGGAGGCCATTGATGCAGAAGATGATAGTGAGTTATGCAAAGAACTGGGAGACGTTCTCCTGCAGGTGGTTTTTCACGCTCAGATAGCTGATGAGGAGAATCGCTTTAACATAGAAGACGTCGCGAGGTCTATCGTAGAAAAGCTTATCCGGCGCCATCCCCACGTATTTGGCGATGCGCAAGTAAATAATACCGAACACGTAATAGCTAACTGGGAAGAGATAAAAAAACAGGAACGGCGCGATGCCGGTCAGCAACAGCCCTCCCATTTAGACGGAATACCCAAAAGTCTACCTGCGCTTATGCGTGCGCAGCGCATGCAGGTCCGAGCGGCGCTTCAAGGATTTGACTGGCGAGAAGTTAGTGGTGCATTAGACAAGGTCGAGGAAGAGTTTGCTGAGTTACGCCGCGAACGCGAAGCAGGTTCCGAGTATACGGTGGAAGATGAGTTTGGTGATCTACTGTTCTCTCTTGTAAACGTAGCCCGTTTCTTACATATAGATTCTGAGCAGGCACTTCAGCGCGCTGTAGCAAAGTTTGAAAAACGATTTCGTTCAGTCGAAACAGCGTTACAAAAAAAGGAACAGTCTATGCAGGATTCTACCTTGGAAGAGCTCGATGCGCTTTGGGATGAAACGAAGCAACGCGAAGAAACGTAGCAATGCTTGGCTATATAGAATTGAAGAAGTACACATTTTTATCCAAGTCAATACAGATAAGCGCGCAACGAATGGAGACACTGTAACTGATGGATACCATCTGCAAAGATACGCATAATCACATCTGCCATCTCACTACGCTTAACGTAGCGCCGGCGTTGATCACGGTCGAGCGCACCATGTCTCAGAGAATCGCAACTTCAACGAACGAATACCGAACCTAAAACACGCCTTCACCTTGTCCGACTGTCAAAACGGTTTCAATTGCATGCAACTTAATTTTGGGCTGTTCGCAATTGACGCTCTTCCCCATACCACTCTTGCTATCTTCAACAGATAAAAGCTTGTAGGAAAAACCCGTTCTAAGCTACAAACGACACAATAGAATAGACGATATTATACAGCTTTTTTCCGAATCTTTTTGACTGTTAACCCTTTCTAAAACCTACTGATTCAAACGCAATATACTCTCAAATACCACGGCAAAGTATAGCTCTTATTTATCTGCGAAATACTTGTAGAGCGGCCCCTTGGCCACACTCGCGCTCTGTGCTACATCATCCCATCAGCACTTCGTCAAAATTTTTAGAAGAAAACTGTCTCGCGGCCTCTTATAGTATTTGTTCTCTACATTCAACTTTTCCCAAATCTTTATCTTATTAGAAGCAA
>CAXGPR010000168.1:0-4352 GCA_964011675.1 uncultured bacterium | reverse complement strand
GCATTGAGCAAAAATTCCTGGGTCCAGCTTTCACCCAGAGCATCTCCCACTATGGAAGTATTTGAGGGAGGCACGAGTACGATCCTACGCGTTATTTGCTCCTCCCATTCTCCCTGACGCAAAATAAAAGGCACCGCGTAGCTACCGGGTTCAGGTCGAGCTTCAAACTCTATGTCAAATCGATATGCCCCGTCTCCCAGAGGCGACAGGACCTGGTCGGAAGGACCGCCCAGCGCACTGAGATCGGCCCACACGCCGATGGCCCCCTCACCCTCAGCACGCACTACAAGATCTCCCTCTAAACGAACCCTGCCACCAGCGACTGCGGTGTCCGTCCACGCTTCCTCCCAAGTCGCCTCCAGCGGACCCGGCTCGAAGTAGGGTATGTGCATGCGTATTAACCGCCGATGGTCGCTCGATAGAATAGCATTCTCTACGGACTCTCGTCCGTAGCGCGTATAGCGCCCAATATCTGCATCATCGGTGTTGGTAAACCCGCCGTTAACCTGCTCCGTCCACTTACTAGCCGGATCCATGGCGTAATAATAGCGCGCATCAAAACCAACCAGCACCAACAGATGGCCCACGGTGGAAAAACCGCCGTGAACGATTACGGGTTTGCCCGCATCCAGCGCTTGGTGCAGCTCGCTCAGCGTCCCGTCTTCCGTCGATCGATCGCGCACGCGCAGTCCTCGCAGAGCCGCCTCTTCATTAAAGATCGCCTTCAGGCCGCCCGTGGCCTGTGCCACAGAAGTACCCCACTTGGAAGAAATCATATCCGGCGTTATGTCCGCTGCCCCATAGTATTTCAATACCATTGCAACGCAGGTATTCTGACAAGAACCCGACGGGTTGATCCGGTTACTGAACTGATGAAAATAAGGCACGCCTTCGATATAGCCCGCACTGGCTGACCCGCCGAAGAAAAAGACCATGATACACGCGCTCAGACAGCGCTGAATCTGGGACATCACCCCCCCTCCTTTCCACAATTAAATACTGTGACTCTATCGACCCACCTATTGAGCCGGCTCCCACTCGGAGCGATACTGCTCAATAAAACGCTCAAAAAAGCCGCGCGTTTCCACGTTTAACCCCATTAAATATCCTTCTTCTAAAAACCAAGGCTGGTCTGAAAAGTAGTCAAATCGCGGAGCACTCATCTGGGTGTATGTCAGCATGAGCGTGCGCCGCATCCTATCGACGTGATATCGCCCACGGTGCAAACCGCAAGGGTTGAAAGCGACCGCATCGCCGGGCTGCAGGTCGACCCGCAGCGCGCCCGGCATGCTATTCCAGCGGTTATGGATGCCTCCATCGGCACGCCGTATAGCGTATTCATCCGGCGTATCCCAGCGCAGGTGGGACCCCGGCACTACTTCCACATCGTCTGAGGGCACGAGGGCAATCTGCAGCTGAATACTCGTACCTCCCGCACCACCGCGGCCAATCATTTCTCGCTCATCGGCCTCGTCGGGACAGTGAAACTGAGAGTCGCGATGCCAGTTGCCATCCAGACTCTCCTCCTGGGGATTCATAAATAGACTCGTGCAGCGAAAGAGCACGGCCTCGCCAAGTATGGACTGACCGATGGATAGGACCTTCCGATCGGCGATGGCCGAAAGCAGTTCACAGCGAGCATCCTCCCCGGACGACGCAAAGTATCCAGGGTGATTGAGATGGCGCATCACCGTCGCATTGACTCCTCCCCCCGGCTCACCCGTCTCAGGGTTACTTCTTCGCCACTGCTCGAGCGCTGATTCAGCAATGGCCAGCAGGCGCCGGCAGCGATCCGGGTCAAACAGGCCGCGCACTACGATGTAGCCTTCAGTGCGCCACTGTTCCGCTAGAGCATCATCCATGTTCGATCCTTTCTCACGTCCAGTTTCGCGGGTCGGGCACGGCAACCCACGTGCCTCCCTGTGCTATAGATGTCTGACTGGCCAACCCGGGTAAGGTCATATCCATAGCAGCATCGATGCCGATCGGAGAGGGTCGATCTTCGCGAATGGAGTCAATAAAATCCTGCACTTCCCACCAGTCTCCTCCCCCATGACCCGCACTGAGGGCCTCCTGAGGCGGATTTTTCCAATAGTCTGGGAGGAATGCCTCGAGTTCACTCAGCGCCTCCCACTGATGGGCCTGTGAACGCGAACGCAGCCAAATCCGCGCTTCTCCCCTGAAACCATCTCCCGATTCGTAGCACCCATCGGTCCCCTGTAAGGCGTAGTGCGTCATTTGATGAGGACGTTCAGATAGCATGTCTACGCGTATCTGCACCAAGCCCCCTCCGCTCATACGACACATCATAGTGACCGAATCTTCCATTTCGTACTGATCACCGCGCGGGTCGCGATAGTGGTGCCCCGTGCCCACGGCGCAAACGGCCGTTACGCGCTGACCTCCGAACCACTGCAGGACGGGACCGAGGCTGTGTGTGGGATAGGTCGAACCATTGACGCCTGTTTGCCAGCGCCGACGCCAAGGGGTCTGCTCGTTGAGTCCCTTCAATTCGTGTATGTAGGCTCCTTCGCCGTAATACACCTCACCAAATAGCCCCTGTTCAACAAGTGAACGGACAAGCACATTGTGCTTCATATAGGCGTAATTTTCCGCCATCATATACTGGGCAGAAGACCGGCGGGCAGCGCTGACCACATCGCGACATTCCTCTATTGAAACGCCAGCTGTCACCTCACACAGTACGTGTGTATCTCGCGTGAGAGCGGCAATGGCCTGCGGCGCGTGAAACTGCATGGGCGTGCCGATGACAACCGCATCTACTACTTCCGAGTCTAGCAGGGCATCCACGCTGCCAAACACGTGTTCAACCTCCAATTCTGCCGCAGCGCGCTTCGCTTCATCCAAACGAACATCGCACAACGCCGCTATCTCCGTTGCCGGATGGGCCGACAGCGACCGAACATAGGAATTTCCGCGTCCCACAGCGCCTACGATGCCAAAGCGTATTCGGTCCATTGGTCTTCTCTCTTCCTTTGTTTACACCCCTAAAACACCGGGCAGGCAACTCAATAACACTTTCTTCGCCAAACAAAATACACCCGCCTATGGATGATAGTTATTACGTTTTTTAACTTATTATAAGTTCATATCCAGCAATAATTTGCGCCCCCTTGCCCACTCGCACACAACTCGATATGTTTGCCAGTAAAGAGGCATCTCTTGCAACAGATCGCCCGATGAGAGAAAGTAGACTAGAATGAAACTCGATGTCGTAAAACTTACGCGCCAGCTAGTATCCTATCCTTCAGAAAGCCAAACGAGTAACGTCGAAGTCACCGAGTGTATAGCCGATATTCTGAGCACACTCGACTTTGAAATTGAGCGCCTGCCCTATGTCGACAAAAACGGCGTGGACAAAATCTCCATTGTAGGCCGTCTGGGCAAAGGTAGCGGCGGCCTTTCTCTTATGAGTCACGATGACGTAGTGCCAGCCCTGCCCGAACAGTATAAGCCCAAGCTAACAGGAGGCAAGCTGTACGGTCGCGGCTCGTGTGACATGAAAGGACCGCTGGCAGCAACCCTATGTGCAGCAGCTCGCTTCAAGAAGGCCGATTTGGAGAAACCTCTCTTTATCGTCGTTACAGCCGACGAGGAAGTCCAGGCCGTTGGCGCCCATATGGTGACCAAAGAGTCCAAACTATTTGCACATGCCAGTAGCGGATACGGCATTATATGCGAGCCGACGCGCCTCAACGTCGTCTATGCCCACAAAGGATCTATGTCCCTCGTGATTACCTCTAAGGGACGGGCCGCCCATACTAGCATGCTCAAAGGCACTAATGCTAATATAAAGATGATTCCTTTCCTACAGGAAATGCGTGAGATCTACGAACTCGTGCTCGAAGATGCAGCGTTTCGCAACGACGAATTTAAGCCTCCTCATTCAGAGTGGAGCATCGGCATTAACGACCACAATATTGCTACCAATATAACCCCCGTTCAGTCCGTCTGTACCATCAACTATCGCCCCATGCCGGGCGTTGACGTCAAGTCGTTGATTGAGCGCACGCGTGCCAGTGCGCGAAAACACGGGGTCAAATGCGAGATTCGCCATCTAGGCCAACCCATCTATACCGATCCCCAGTCTCCCTTGGTGAAGACGGCACTCAAGATAGCGGGTAAGCGGCGCGCCCTCACCGTGCCGTACGGCACGGATGGTATGGCCTACGGAAAGAAAATGAAGCAGATGGTTGTGCTCGGTCCTGGAGACATTGCCCAGGCACATACCGTAGACGAGTGGGTCGAAGTCGAGCAGTTAAAGAAAGGTGTGGCGCTGTACGAGCGCTTTATCAACCACGTTTGCGTCCAGGGAAAAGACTGATATAAGA
>CAXGPR010000167.1:0-4393 GCA_964011675.1 uncultured bacterium | reverse complement strand
GCCTTCTTAGCAGGTGCCTTCTTAGCAGCCTTCTTAGCAGGTGCCTTCTTAGCTTTCGCTTTCGCCATGGAAATTACCTCCCGTTATTGACGACATTTGACAGCACGATCGCATACCATATCAATTATGTCCGGAAAAATAACCAAACTAATTTTATAGAGCAAGCTGATTTATACCCTTTATGTATAGGGGTAGATAGCTTTTATTGTGCATCATACATTTCGTATATTAGATCGAATCAAATCACACAAGCATGGAGTTTATAAATGAAAGTTTGTGTCGCAGGTGAAGGTGCACAGGGACTGACTCATCTACAGGCTTTGCGTACTTTTGACGACGTTGAGGTCGTAAGCTTAGCGGGAGGTATTGCGGCTGACACAGAAATCTTTGCCAAAAAGTGGAATATTCCGCACTGGTCACTCAACTTTTCGGCCTGTATATCTCAACCGGATATACAGGCCGTCATCTTATGCTCTCCGAATCAAGTCCACTGCACGCAGGCCATAGAGGCAATGGAAGCAGGAAAACACGTGCTATTAGAAATTCCTATGGGCCTGAACTTGGACGAGTCCCGGCTCATCATAGAGGCGGAAAAACGTACGGGTAAGGTCTGCATGGTGTGCCACACACAGCGCTACAGTGACGTTTTTCGCGAAATAAAAAGTCGCATTGATAGAGGGGAATTTACACCCTTACACGTAGTGCAACAAACTTATTTCTTTCGTCGTAAAAACGAAAACCGTTTTGGGAAAGCGCGCACGTGGGTAGACGATCTGCTATGGCATCAAGCCTGCCATATGGTAGACATGGCTCATTGGCTGCTCGGTGACCTAACGGCTGAGGCATGGGGACAGACCGGCCCAATGCATCCTGAGCTCAACATACCTATGGATATAACGATTGCCATGCGTTCCAAACGCGGCGTGCTCGTTACATCGGCGCAATCATTCAACCATCACGGTCCAATTCAAGGCCACTATCGGCTTATAGGAGAAGAGGCAACTTTAGTCGTCGAGCAGGGTAAACTCGCAGATCACGCAGGGAACGAGATTCCAATTCCAGACAGTAGAGACCCGGTCGAAGAACAAGATAGGGAATTCTTTGCAGCAATTAGAGAAGACCGCAAAGCTCTAACTAGTTGCAGTAACTGTTTACCTGTGATGGAAGCACTACATAGAATACAGCGGGCTATCGACACAAACTGAAAAGATTAATGGACCGAGAAGTTGGTCCATCGTAAGGATGGCTTTTTTACGAAGGGTTGTTCAGCGCTTAATTTCTAGCAAATGGCGTATGTCTTCTTCTTTAAACAAGTGCCCTTCGCGCAGTAGATCGCGCAAAGTCAGCTCCTGCAGCACAGCATCTACGGCATCCTGCAAACGGCTCCACAATGCTCGGACCGCGCTGAGCGTGTGTGCGCAGTTCTCTCCCGCTCCACTGTGCTGTTCGCAAAAATTTGAGTCAAAAAGACGTCCACCGAGTGCATTCAACACATCAGCAACGACAATATGTTCAGGCGCCCGCGCCAATACGTATCCTCCATGTTGACCACGCTCACTTTCGACAAAGCCCCCTTGGCGCAGTATACGCAGCATTTTTCCAACGTTGTGATGCGAGATACCTTCACCCTGACTGATCTCGGGGATCGTCAAGCTGGTACCAAACTCGTACCGAGCCAAGTGTAGCAGACAGCGCAGACCGTATTCTTCTTGAGAGCTCAGTTTCATAGCCAGACCTACATCATGCCCAATTCTAGTTTAGCCCCCTCAGACATCATATCTACCGACCACTGAGGGTCCCAAACGATTTCTACAGAGACTCCGCTCAGCTCTTCGACCTCGTCTTTAATCTTTTGCTGAACTTCTGGTGGCAGCGTTCCAGCAACGGGACAAGCTGGCGAAGTAAGCGTCATGGTCACTTCAGCGAAACTCTCGTCATTAATCTGCACATCGTAGATTAAACCCAGTTCGTAAATATCTACGGGAATTTCTGGATCATAACAGGTCTTAAGCACTTCGACAATACGAGCCTGAGTGCTACCCTCTTCAAACGTTTTTGTGTGCAGCGCTGTCATGTATTTTTCCTACTCGGTCGATACGGGATTTTCATCCCCTGAAATAGCTGATTTCATGGCATGCCAAGCGAGCGTAGCGCATTTGACGCGCATGGGGAACTCACGCACGCCGGAAAATATGGCCATTTTACCTAACTTAGTTTCGTCTACCGGCTCTGCCACATCGGCCATGACCATCGAATGAAAGTCTTCAAAGAGTCTTTCGGCTTCGGCTACGCTTTTTCCCTGTATTGCTACCGTCATCAGCGAAGCAGAGGCCTTCGAGATTGCACAACCCGAACCTTCAAAACTGACACCCTCAATCCGATTTTCTTCTAATCGTAGATGTACATATAAGTGATCTCCGCACAAAGGATTATAACCTTCCTGCGAAGTGGTCACGCACTCTAGTTTCCCGAAATTTCGGGGACTTTTGTTATGGTCGAGAATAATCTCTTGATAGAGCTCGCGCAGTTCACTCATTACTTGAATACCTCCTGGACTTTGCGTATTCCCGTGACCAACGCATCCATTTCTGCGCGCGTGTTGTAAAATGCCAACGAAGCACGCACGGTAGCGGGCACATTGTAAAATTGCATAAGCGGCTGGGCGCAGTGGTGTCCAGCCCGCACGGCAATTCCCTCTGTGTCTAGTATCGTCCCTATATCATGCGGATGCGCATCATCCATAATAAAAGACACAACGCCTACTTTTTCTTTTGCAGTGCCGATCAGTTTGATTCCATCCACTTCCTCTAACTGCTCGGTCACGTAGCGCAGCAGTTTATCTTCATAATCAGCAATGACCTTAGGACCAATTGAATTGATATAATCAATCGCAGCCGCCAGTCCAATAGCCCCAGCAATGTGCGGAGTACCGGCTTCGAAACGCATAGGCACATCGGCATAGGTCGTACCATGTTCAAAACTGACTCGCTGAATCATACCGCCCCCAGTTTCCCAAGGCGGCATGGCATTCAAGAGAGGTTTTTTACCGTACAGCACTCCGATCCCAGTAGGTGCAAAAAGCTTATGCCCGGAGAACACATAGAAGTCACAGCCAATTTCACGTACGTCGACTGACATATGAGGGACGCCTTGAGCTCCATCGATTAGAACAACTGCGCCGAATTTGTGCGCCATATTGACCATTTTTCGCACTGGATTCACTGTACCGAGTGCATTGGATGCATGCGTAATTGCGACGATTTTAGTGCGCTCACTCAGTAACTCTTCATACTCTTCAAGTAAGATTTCGCCGGCATCATTAATCGGTGCGACTCTAAGGGTGGCTCCTCTTTCCTCACACAGTACCTGCCAAGGAACAATGTTGGAATGGTGTTCCATCTGCGAGACAATTATTTCGTCACCCGAACCAACGTGCTGTCGACCATAACCATGAGCGACGAGGTTTACAGCCTCCGTGGCGCCGCGCAGAAAAACAATCTCTTCTGGCTCCGTCGCGTTGAGAAAATGTCCCACTGTGCCACGAGCACGCTCGTACGAAGAAGTCGCCTGCTGGCTTAAAAGATGAACTCCGCGATGGATATTGGCATTCTCATTGGTATAATAGCGCTGCAGCGCATCCGCCACTTTCAGCGGCTTTTGCGTGGTCGCTGCATTGTCTAGGTAAACCAACTCTTTACCGCGAATTTGCTCTTGCAACACAGGAAAGTCACGGCGAACTCGCTCTACATCAAATGACACTGTGGATACCATACTTTCTTCTAACAAACTCATCTTATTGTACCCGATTCGCTACGGCTCCCTCTAACCGTTCTCCAACGTGATCTTCTAACTGGAGGCGCAGCGGCTCCAGCCGAATACGCTCAACAACTTCACCCGCAAAAGCACGCGTGAGCACTTGCCGAGCGGCTGCGCGGCCAATGCCGCGTGAGCGCAAATAGAATATGGCGTCTTCATCCAACTGTCCGATAGTAGCTCCATGCGAACATTTTACGTCATCTGCATAAATTTCTAGCTGAGGCTTAGTATTGATTTCAGCCCGATCAGAAAGCAGTAAGTTTCTATTCGCTTGATATGCGTCCGTTTTTTGCGCTGCCTGATGGACTAAAATTTGACCGCGAAACACACCAGTCGACTTGTCGGCCAAAATACCCTTGTAGAACTCATGGCTCTGACAATGCGGCTGCGCGTGCTCGATAAGCGTGTGATTGTCCACATGCTGCTTGCCTCCGACCAAGTACAGCCCGTTGAGCGTGGAATCTACGCCTTCACCCACCAAATGCGTGTGCACGTGATTACGCGTGAGGCCGCTTCCGAGCGTGAAGCAAGTCGAGCGAAAAACGCTATGACGCTCTTCTCGAACATGGAGGTTGGC
>CAXGPR010000166.1:0-4693 GCA_964011675.1 uncultured bacterium | reverse complement strand
TCCTCCGGATAGCGCTGGCACAGATTGATAGTGAACATTCGCCGCTTTGTGTTGCCGCCAAAGGCCGCGTGCTTGGTGTTGTGGTTAAAGCACACTAGGTCGCCCGGCTGCGTTTCTAGCGCTACGGCCGGCACGTCGTGCCCTTCCAAACCCCACTGATCGGGGCTGTGGCGGATCTGCTCCTGCAGGGATGCGGCATAGCCATCCCCGTCGCGGTGGCTGCCCGGGATCACGCGCAGCGCGCCGCTGTCGCGCGTGAGCGGATCCAAGTAAAACGCGATCTTAAGATGCTGCGGTTTGCCCTTGGGGTGCCAGCCGTCGGAGTGCCAGCCCGTATCGCCAACGTAGTAGTTGCCGTCGCTGCCCATATAGTTGAAGTCATCGCCGAGCAGGGTGGTAGCCAGCGCGTGAATGCGTGGGTCGTCTATGAGCGAAGAGAGTGCGGCGCTCTGATCGATAAAGGGCACGATGCACGAACGGGCCTCGCCGGCGTGCGGCTGGCCGTTATGACCACCGCCTCGTTCGCTCCAAACAGCTTCGAAGGCTTCTATGATCTCGTCAGTACGGTCCGCCATTAGTCCGGGAAAACCAAGGTAGCCGAAAGTTTCGAAAAAGCGTACTTGTTGCTCGCTGAGCGAAAAAGCGCTGTCGTTCATCGTCGTGCTCCACGTGGGTAAATGGGTGTGTTTCCGTGCGTGCTCACCGCAGCAAGTTAAGCGCTTATGGTTTGCTGTGCCAACGTCAACTCGGCTAGGCGTGTTTCGTCTAGTTCCACGCCCAGTCCGGGCTCGTCTCCTACTTCGATCGAACCATTCTGCGGAGTGGGGGCGCGGCGGCACAGCGCCGGGCCTAACGGACTTTCGGCAAAGTGAGACGGATACTCAGAGACGAGAAAATTGGCCGTGGCCGCGCCGACGTGCAGTCCGGCCGCCAGGTGCAGCGGCGTGGATATACTCACGTGCGACGCCCATCCGATGCCAAACGCGTCGGCCAGCTGCGCGATGCGCCACGTTTCGCTAATGCCGCCGGCTCGACAGACGTCGGGCAGCAGCACGTCGCACTGGCGATTCAGCAACCGATCGCGCACGCCGTAGCGATTGCACTCGGTCTCACCCATGGCTATGCGCAGCCCCGGCGTACCCTCCATCAGGCGCGCGTAGCCGTCTCGCTCTTCGGGAACGAGTGGATCCTCAAACCACTCGACGTTCCCCAAATCTTGCAAGAAGCGAGCAAAAGTTAGGGCATCGGCCAGATCAAACGCGCCGTGTGCGTCGACTAATAGGCGTCCGCGCGTGCCTATAGCCTCCGACAGCGGGCGCACGACGTCCATCTGCTCTTGCAGGCTGCCTCGTCCGCAGGAACATTTGAGGGCGTTAAACCCCTGCGCTAGGGCCTCTTCTATGGTTGCCAAGCGGTCTGCCACGGTTGCGCCCGGCACGCCGGACGAATAGGCGGGCAGCTTTGTGCTGAATGCACCACCTAAAAGCATCCATACGGGCTCTTGGCGATAGTGACCGAGCAGGTCCCACAGTGCGATATCCACCCCGGCAATGGCTTCGGCCGTAAAGCCCTGCGTGTGAGAGCGCAGGCGCATAGAGGAAAACATCTGCTCCCAAATCGGGGCAATGTGCCGTGCGTCTTGGCCGACGATGATCGGCGCCAGCAAGTCTGTAACGACGGTCTGCGCCACACGCGGTACGACCGGCGCGTGCGCTTCGCCCCAGCCGCGCAAACCGCCGTCGTTTTCTACGCACACTAAGAGCGTGGAGCGGTCGCGCGGGTAGACGCAGCGGTGGCGCTCGTCGAGGCGGCCGCGATAGCCCGAAGTATCCACGGCGCGTTCGGGTAGGACGAGTCCGGCCGTCTCTTCGTACGTGGTTTGCCCTGAGAGCGCTGCCGTAGAGAGCAGGTAGGTGTGGATCGCTTTTATCTTCAATGTAGCCTCCGCTTTTTGCTGCAAACTACACATAGGGCTGCACCCGATCAAGCGACACCGGTCTAGTTGAAAGGAAGTACAATAGCGGGGATAGATGTAAACCTCTTTGCGCCCTATCTTTGCGGCATCGCATAAGAGGAGGTGTTACGTGAAGATAACGCAGGTTGATCTATACGAAGTGGAGATACCGCCGATTGCGCCGATCGCGCGCTACTTTCCCAAGATTTATGATATCACGCTGTGCCGGGTGCAGACGGACGAAGGGTTGGTGGGATGGGGTGAGTACCAGGGTACGCGTGCAGCACACGCAGTGACCGCCGAAGAACTGGTCGGACAAGATCCGTTGGCGCTGGACCCCTTTGCCCAGCCCGATGCGTTTACCTGTGCCTTGCTCGATATTGCCGGGCGTGCATACGGTCTGCCTGTGCATCGCTTTTTTGGTCAGCAGGTGCGCGATCGCGTGCCCGTTTCTTACTGGTCCTGTCCCATGGAGCCGCACGAAACGGCGGCCGAGGCGGAAGTGGGTCAGCGCCTTGGGTTTGTAAACCACAAGCTGAAAGCGCGCTCGTGGAACATTGTCGAGACGGCGCGCCAGATGAAAGAGGCGACCGGGCCGGAGTACACGATAGGCGTCGATCCCAACACGCAGTTTGCCCTATTGCCCACGGCCGCGCGATTGGCAGATGAGTTGGAGGCCGTTGGCACGGTCGCCGTCTTTGAAGATCCCATGTTGAAGAACAACCTCGAATGGTATCGCATGCTGCGCGAGAAGACACACATCCCCATCGCTCTGCACTTAGGCGCGCCAACCGGCGTGCTGGCTGCGCTTAAGGCCGAGTGTGTCGACTACGTCAATTTGGGGGGATCGGCAGCGCAGGTCCGCAAAGCCGCAGCGCTAGCCGAAGCGGCAGATGTGCCCTGCTGGATACAAATGGGTGGATTGTGCACGGGCATATTAGCCACGTACTCGGTGCACCTGCAGGCGACCTTGCCCAATGCAACTTTGCCGTGCGACGAACTCCCTTTTACGCGCGAAGCCGACGTGTTAGCCGGTGGATTGAATCTGTCCGATGGTCACTTTACCGTGCCTTCGAGTCCGGGTCTGGGAATAGAAGTGGATATGAGCGTCATCGAGCGCTATCGCGTTGCTTAGACCACGCGCAGCGCACACCACAACACACAGGGGAAACACATGAGCCTATCGATTATACCACAGCCGGTCAGCGTCCAGGAGCGCGACGGCACCTACGCGCTGCACAGCGGTCAATCTATTACCGCACGCGGGGCGGCCAGCGCGGCCCTGCCCGCCGTACAGGGACTGCTGGCCGAAGCCGGCATTGCACTAGAGGCGGCCGACGACGGCGGTGCTCTCATCTTGGAAGAGAATACAGCCCTACCCGACGAGGAATACCAGCTATCCATTGATGAGAATGGTTTAAATCTGGCCGCCCGCTCGTCAGCCGGACTTTTCTACGGTGCGCAGACGATCCGCCAGCTGCTGCCCGTCGACTGCGCCGGCACGGCTCAGCTGCCCTGCGCGCACATAGAGGACGCCCCGCGCTTTGCCTGGCGCGGTATGCATCTGGATGTGTGCCGCCACTTTTTTTCCGTCGACTTTGTGAAGCGTTACCTAGACTGGATGGCCCAACACAAGTACAACGTATTTCACTGGCATCTGACCGAAGACCAAGGCTGGCGCTTGGCCGTGGATAAGTATCCCAAGCTGCAGGAAGTGAGTGCGTGGCGCACTGGAGAGGACGGATCGCAGTACGGTGGCTTTTACACGCCTAGTGACGTGCGCGAGGTCGTCGAATATGCGCGGAAGCGTCACATTCGCGTCGTGCCTGAGATCGAATTACCCGGTCACGCGCAGGCGGCCCTAGCGGCCTACCCTGAGTACTCCTGCACGGGTGGACCGTTCGAGGTCGTGACAGAGTGGGGCGTATTCGACGAGGTTTTCTGCGCCGGCAACGATGCCACGTTTCGCTTTCTAGAAGACGTCTTTGAAGAAGTGTTGGCCCTCTTTCCGGACGACTACGTGCACATCGGCGGCGACGAATGCCCCAAGACGCGCTGGAAGGCGTGTCCCCGTTGCCAGCAGCGCATGCGCGACGAGGGGCTGCAGAGCGAAGAGGAGTTGCAGAGTTTCTTTGTACGCCACTTTACCGCTTGGCTGGCTGCGCGCGGCAAAAAGCCTATCGGCTGGGACGAGATTTTGGAAGGGGGGTTAGCCAAAGAGGCAGCCGTTATGTCGTGGCGCGGCGAGCAGGGCGGTCTCGTAGCAGCGTCCGCTGGTCACGATGTAGTGATGGCGCCTGAGTCGCACGTCTATTTTGATCGCCGTCACTACGATCGCGAAGACGAGCGCGGACGCCTGAGCGTCAACACGCTGGAAAACGTCTATTCCTACGAGCCAATTCCCGCCGATCTGGACACCGATCGCGTGCACCACATCCTCGGCGTCGAAGGCACGATGTGGACGGAGGGCACGCCGCAGTCGGAGGACGTTGCTTATATGCTCTTTCCGCGCGTCGTGGCGCTAGCCGAAGTGGCGTGGTCGCCCAAGGAAGCGCGCGATTGGAACAGCTTTAGGGAACGGCTGCGCGAGCACGGGGCGCGCCTGACAGCGGCCGGTATCGGCTATTATCCAGACGTCGGCGTTTGGAGTTAGGAAGTCAAGTGCTCAGCCAAACTGTGGCTTTTCGTTACGCGGATTGTCTGCTGGTCCAAAAGCTTGGTAGGCTAGGTTAAAGTAGC
>CAXGPR010000165.1:0-4937 GCA_964011675.1 uncultured bacterium | reverse complement strand
TCGGGCTGCTGGAACAGGGTGTCGCGTGCGCTGACGAGCATTTTATGATCCAGAAACTTGAAGATGCCTTTCAGGGCGCCGAAGTCGACCCCCATATCGAGTTTCTCTATGCGTGGAAAGCGTTCTGCACGGATGGTGAAGCGACCTCTCCATGTGTGCCCGTGCACCCAAGCGCACTTGCCTTCGTAGTCAAGTTGACGGTGCCCCGCGTGAAAGTGACTGTGTGCTCGTATCGTTTCCATGGCATATTATTCCAGCATTGATATGGCTTGATTGCGGAGGTCGGAGTCTGTTTTGAATTCACCGGTAGCAATGCGCGTTCGCGTTGATGAGCAGGCGTCGCGCACGCCGCGTACGCGCATGCATGTGTGCTCAGCTACCAAGTCAACTAGTACGCCGACGGGGTTGAGGCGCATCATAACTTCGGCTGTCTCGGAGGTAATGCGTTCTTGAATCTGTGGCCGCTTGCATAACTCGTTAATAATGCGCGATATCTTCGACAACCCTGTGATCTGCTCATCAGGTAGGTAGACGACATGTGCGGTGCCGAAAAAAGGCAGTAAGTGATGCTCGCAGAAGGCGGAAAAGCTACAACGTACCGAGACTAAGCTCGGGTTAGCGGGAGATTTGAAGGGCTTCAGGTGCAGTGCGGCATCTGCGATGGGATTCTCGGTGCAGTTAAAGTGTTCCAAGTGCACGCGAGCCACTCGTTGGGGCGTTTCTATCAGCCCGTCGCTCTTCGTGTTATGCCCGAGCATCTGCAGTTGCTCGCGTATCAGGTGCTCGTATGCATTAATAACCAAGGCCGTTTTGTTCGTGCCGTTGGCCCCATTTGCTTGAGGAGCGACCATGCGTTTTCTCCAAGGTGTGATCAACAATTCAATAGAGAATATATTTATTGCACATGGCATGTCAATTTTTTGTCACTGGGTAAAAATCGATAAAAAATTGATGCACAGAAAGATACGTTGGTTTACCTACATCGAGGACACCGAACTGCGGTGACACGGGACCATCATTCGCTCTGCAGTGCCTTGCAGGTGCGCGTGGCCATTGTCTAAGTTACGTATCGCGCCCTTGCCCGTGCCGCATGGAGAACATGTCGTGATAAGAGTGAGCCAGACAGAGAAATTTACCGAACTCGGAGCCGTTACCATAGATACACCGCTGAGCGATGGAGACATTGCGGCTGCTGCGGTAACCGTCAAACGTCTGCTACCTTTTGACGCATCGTCCGGTAGCTATCGTTATTCGACCACGTGCAGCTACTATGACCCAGCGCTACTGAATATTATACAGCATCCATTTTTTGAAGATGTCGCCTGCACCGTTTTACGCACGGGAGCCGTACATTTTTTTCAAACGGCGATTTTAGCGACTTATCCGCAACCGGGTGCGGTTTTCTCCTACGACCAGCACATCGATCTGCAGTATGCGCTTTTGGACCTAGAGGCGACGCCTCGACGCATTGTTTGCACCTTCTTTCTGTGGCTGACAGACGTGAGTGAAAAGCGCGCGCCCATGATGTGGCGGCCTGGCAGCCATCGTCTGCTGGCTCGGGCGTGGGAGGAACAGGCCGCGCTGCGCGATCAGATGCCGCAGGTTATTGGTGTCAAGATGGAAGACTTACCGGTGTTAGACTTTGCTCAACCCCGGCCGCTATTGGCGCGGGCAGGTCAGGCCACGGTGCTGAGTACGGCTATGGTGCACGGTGCATCGTCCAACGTCGACAACGCACCACGGATGGCGTTTGTGATGACGTTTGTTGCCGCGGGCGTAGAGGTGGGATTGCCCGAGGCGCAGCAGCGCACAAAAGAGGCTTACGACGCTGAGTTGAAATATCGACTGCGCCCGGAGCGGACGCACTTAGTCAAGGTGTAATCCAGCCGCGTAGATTAAAACAGATGGAGGAAATGGGCATGAAGCTAGTGGATGTGCGAAAAATATGGGATCAGGCACCGCACAATGCCTTTACGGACTTGGTGCATTTTGGAGGACGCTTCTTTTGCGTTTTCCGCGAGGGAGAAGGGCACGTCTCACCCGACGGTGCGCTGCGCGTTATCGCCTCATCCGACGGCGTAGACTGGGCGTCCGTTGCGCTGATCACCTCAGATCATTCAGATCTGCGCGATGCCAAGATTACGGTAACGCCCGAAGGTCAACTCATGCTCTGCGGGGCAGAAGCGCTACACGACCGGAGTGTGCACACGCACCAGTCGCTAGCCTGGTTTTCTAGCGAGGGCGCCCACTGGAGCGAACGCATGGAGATCGGAGACCCTGACGTATGGCTTTGGCGCGTTACTTGGCATCGCGGCGTAGCTTACGGTATGGGCTATGGCTGTGGGGAAAGTAGCCGCCGGCTGCGCTTTTATCGCAGCGAGGATGGCCGTCAGTTTAGCGCGCTAGGCGACTATTTCACCGATGGCGACTACGCCAACGAGACGTCAATCGTTTTTGTTGGAGATACGGCCCACTGCCTGCTGCGGCGCGACGGCGAGGGTGCCACGTCGATGATTGGCACAGCGGATCCACCGTACAGCCATTGGTCGTGGAAAGATTTAGGAGTCTACTTAGGCGGCCCGCACATGCTGTGCCTGCCCGATGGTCGACTTGTCGCCGCGGTGCGCATTCGCTTTGATGACGCCGATCAGCGGCGTACTGCGCTGGGCGTAGTCGACCCGCACGCCTGCTCATTCAGCGAGGCGCTAGCGCTGCCGTCGGGCGGCGATACCAGCTATGCGGGTATGGCGCTACACGAAGGAATGCTGTGGGTCAGCTACTATTCTTCGCACGAAGAAAAGACGTCTATCTACGTTGCCCAGGTGGCACTTTAAGACGCTTGCAGAGAATGGCTAAAACGGGAGTAATTCGATGAGCGAAGAGTTGTTTGGGATGCAGGTTGAACGCAACGTGGACATGCTTATGCGCGACGGCGTGCTGCTGCGCGCCAATGCCTGAAGAATTTCAGCAATTTCACTCTGTTGGTATGAACTAGCTCGAGTTGATAAAGTCGGAAAACTTCCAACTCTCTTACGCATCGGAGTAGGAACTTACAAAAGTTGCGCGTGGCAAGCTGCCAGTTTCCCGTAATAAAAGACGTCGACCGAAACGCTGAATACATCGGTCACTATATGGAGAAAGCCGCCGCTGCAAGCGCCTGTTTGTTGCACGCTTCGGAAGCCTGTCTGTCCGGCTTTACGTCGTTTACCGACTTTGACTGGGAACGTCTACGCTGGAATACTGCCTGCCTTCGTGAGATGGCGGCAGCCTTGGATCTATGGCTCGTATTGGGCTTGGCACACTTTCTCAGCGCCCGTAGCAAACCCGCTAATTGCTTTTATCTCATCAACCCTCAGGGAGCTATCGTCAATCGCTACGACAAGAGCATGTGCACGTGTAGAGATCAGCAGCACTACTGAGCTGGCAACCGCCTAATCGTTGAGAAGATTAGAGACGTCCAAGTGGGCTTGGCTGCACAATAACCAGCCGATGAAGTTAGCTCCAGAACAGAAACTGTGGTTGGGCACGCCCAGCGCTCATTCGCGGCAGAAGGACGGTCGTAGCGAACCGTAACGTTTTCCTCAGAGCCGGAAGCGCTGGCGTAACGTGGGGGGCCACTCCTCTTCCCATAGATCCACTAGCCGCTCGAGCGTCGCAGCGTCCATTGCCACGTGTCGTCGCTTTGGATCCATGACCTTTCGCAGCTTGGCACTTCGCTCACGTACACTATCTATGCGGCCGCTTTGATCGTTAAAGCACATACCTCCAATACTAACTTCGTCGGCGACCCACGATATGTGGAATCCCTTGCGCGGTTCGGTGTCGTCTGAATGCCAACCGGCGTGGAGCAGAGATTGCGAGAAAACCTGGGCGTGGCCGCGAGGAGCGGCCATCGCGGTGGGCTCTAATCCTGCGAAAAAGCGGGCGTCGGGCTCGCCTTCTGCCTCCCAGCGAGGCCCGCACCGCCGCGGCAGGGACGCGTTCGGATCTGCCTTCCAGCGCTGTTGCATCTCTTGCCAGTGCGCCCCCAACGACTTGTGGCTGCCCTTGAGCACGCGCATTGCGGCGCGTTCGTCAGGAACGTCGTTCAGCCAGAACCAAATAGCTAAGTGCTCCCGCCGCGGCGTAGCCTCGAAGTCTTCGGTAGTCACTTGGACATCTATGTGCATGGAATTGGCCCATTCCGACCGAACGCCGTGTTTCTCCGGCCATTCGTTGCGTCGGGCTTTATCGTTGGCGTCGGTTCGTCCTAACCCCGTTCCGGCGCGTCCCGTTTCGAGGATAAAAACGCGATCACTGCGCAGCACCTGTTTGGCGATCTGCTCAAAAACTGGCGCTGAAATGAGTTCCACGTAGTCTGGATCCTCAAAGATGCTCTGCGGCGTAGAGTCTTCTGCTTTGTCAAAGCGGTCCCAGGCGGCTTCCGCCCTGTCTAGCAGGTCGGGATTGAGGCGTAGGTCGACCAGCACGGCGCCGTCGTCTTCAAACGTCTGCATCTGGATCCTGTCGAGGGGCTCGTTTTGTTCGTTGATGCCCTGGGATTTCTCATGCATAATATTTTTCATGGGGTGTCTTAGTCGCGCGTTTTGCTTTTGATATTTCCCCACGACTGCGTCTGAACAGACGTATCTAACTGGAGTTCTTCTACGAGCTGTGTCAGGTCGCGGGTTGCCGCATTGCCTTCGCCGCTGCGAGCGCGATGGGCGCGGATTCGATCGGCTACCGTTTCGGCGTCCCAACCGGCCTGAGCAATGGCCTCAAGCAGCCGTTGGTTCCACTGGTTTGGGTCCTGTGCCATGGCACGCTTTAGAACGCCGCGGCGGAATTCGGCTAGGCGGCCTCCGCCGCGCTGGTTTGCCTCGCGTTCCATTTTGCTGCGCGCCTCTTCGAGTTTCTGCTTTGCTTGTTCTGTCGTGATCTCGCCTGCTTCGACGGCT
>CAXGPR010000164.1:0-5003 GCA_964011675.1 uncultured bacterium | reverse complement strand
TAGCCGCAATTTTTGCTGGATAAATCGTGGACAGTAAAACAACAGCCATCACAAGGAGTGACGACACAATCGCCGACCATGAAGAATAGTTGAGATTCATTCCTTGGAGCAGGTTAAAATAAATCAGCACTTTGCCAAGTCCCTGACCCATTATATAACCCAGCGTAACGCCTATGATGGCATAGACCACAGCTTCGGCAACAAATAGGAGCGCAATATGCATAGGCGCCAAACCAACAGAGGAGTAAATACCTATCTCTCGGAACCGCTCGTAGACCGCTCCCATCATGGCATTTAGGACAATTAGCGCCGCAATAAACATGGGGATAATCAGCGCGCCTAATCCCTCTACGTTAGTCATGCCCATTGATGTATAAGAGAACACGTTGATAGCCTTTTCTCCACCCGTTGCCAGCCCCGCAAACAAGGTAATAGACAAACGTAGCAAAAAGTCCTCAAGAAGTGTTTTCCCCTCCACATTAGGTCCAAAACGAACAGCAACCGAACGCAGAGTGCCCCCAGCTTCTTTTAAAGTCTCAAAAGGTAGGACAACTACGTTCGCAGCTTCCAAATGCACAAAGGGCTTTACGTCTAGCGTCGCTTCATTTACTTCCACTGTCATATTATTTGCGGTTTCAGGACCGAGTGCCTGAGCGCTGGACATCTGAAAATCTGCAGGCGTAAGAGGTTCGTCATCTAAGTCTCGCACCCCCTCAAATTTATCCGATGAGAAAAGACCGCGAACAACTAACTGACGGCCAAATATTTGCACAGAGACTTGACCAATCATTGATGGGTCAACTCCAAGAGACTCGGCCATCTCCTCAGAGATTAAACAGACATTAACATCATCCTCACGGAAATAGGTTCCGGCAACCAATGACCTACTAATCCCACTGATTTCATCTTCTGCAGGCGTCAACCCCAGCATCCCAGTCGCCCGAACGGTTTCACTATTTCTTTTTATTTCGATATATTTTTTCTGTTCATCATCAAAAGCGATATACCAATTTCGAGGAACGACCAGTCCCTGCTTTTCAAAATGAGAGCGCGCATAGTCAAGGGTAGGTTCGTTAAGTGTAGACCAGTTTCGATCTCGTATTAACACGCCCTCATAAGCCCCTTCGTGTTCCATAGAAAAAGCCAAAAAGCGGACCTGGGCGTTAAATGAGGTGAAGGACAACACGGTAAAGGTGAGCAAAACGAGAGTAAGAAGCGTCAGTCCTGTCCGCATTTTCCTGCGGCGCATATTTGAGATACCCAACATAAACGCCGCATAGGAAGCACTTGCCCTACTGATATCTGTTTCGTGTACGTGAGCTTCCTTGGATTGATACTCTTTCATGAAGCGGTTAAAGCGACTCATGATCATGGAGAGCACGAGAGCAGCCATCGCCATTATAGCAAATGCTAGCAAAACAACTAAGGGATGCGCGATTGAAAAGGCTGGATGCACTTGCGCTATAACTACCCATATCAGGAAGAGCAGTAAGAAAAAACCCAATAATTGCTTGCGCACATCGGCCGCAGCAAAAATCAAACGCTCTCCAAAAAATGCAGAAGGTATAACTAAGGCCAGGAAAAACACAATACCCTTAATTACGTCGTTTAACGTAGACATAACCTCGGGGTAAGCGCTTGTTGTGACGCCTAATCCAGCCCGAACATTTGAAATATATGCCTCCCAATCATACGCTTTTTCGGCTTTTTGAGCCCGTTTCCAATAATCCAGACCGCTTTCGTGTAAACGCGTTAGGCGCTGATTTTCAATGGCATGGGCGCGCATTTTTTGTATGCGAGCCTCATTCAAATTCCACATATCGCGCAAAATGAGCATGCCGGTGCGGGAGAGCTTTTCTTTTCTTATATCAAAACCAGTTCCTCGCGCTGCATCCTCACTCTCGCTGCCCCCACTGTTTATAAGCAACATGCGATCATTTACAACCATTTTTAAGGCCGCATATTCATCTGCGTCAAGCGGAGCAAAAAGAACGCCGACCGGTTCACGGAACCCACGCACCATGCCAAATTGTCGCGGCGCTACGCCCGCAGCATCCATCACCTTGACCTGGCCAAAGCGTCCAAGAGAGCGCGGATCAATAAGCCCATAAAAGGCCTTTGAAATAGTGGGGAAAAGAACGATTGTCTTTTGATTTTCTCCCTTCCACCGTATGCCCTTGCTAATTATCCAACCCGCCGCAGGCGCATTTTGTGCTCGATCGGTTAAATCAGGTGCATATGTAATATCACCCGTAAGATTATCAATCAAATAGGCACCCAACCGTAAAGCACCTGTATGCACTCCCTGTATTAGCACTTCTCCTTTATCGTCAGCCAAATGATAGTGAGACTGGTGGACTCCTTTATGGGGCATCTGGCCGAGAGCGGCACCTACTAACGCACCACCAATGGGTCGATCGGGAACTTGCGAGCGCCGCGGGAATGCTCTCACTTTAGTCCGCAAACTCCGCAAATCATCCTTCAGGACAGGGGTAAAGTCTTCTATATCGGCAAAAAGATTAGTGTCATTGATAGCCCGACTCAACACCCCATTAATCAATGCGCTCTGACGTTCTAAATTCTTGAAGTTGACCCCATCAATGGAATCTAAAGGGGTATTTACTGAAAAACGACCATCATTGACGGTCACAAGGGCCAAAGAGACGATCCCCGCATCCAGCGCCTTCATGCTATTTACACTCACCCCACCCGGGACAAAGGTGTCCCAGTCCATACCGCGAATAGGACTGATCCCGTTAATGAGTGCCCGCTCTGGATCGCGCCCAAGTGCAGGGGCTAATTCTTCGGTATACCTAACAAACCGGCGGCCAAACGGAACAAAGAAACGCTTGAGATCGTAGCTATTCGTATTGTTCCACAGACCCAACTGATCGGTTTGCGTTGTAAGATCCAAGCTGATAAAAAGTTTCGGATTAAAGGGATCTTCCATGCGTTCTGCATAATAGTCTAGCTTACGAGCATGGCGATCTAAAAAGTCAGCAATCCCTCGAAGGCCTTGAAAGTGTGCATCGGTGGCCACAAGTATGACGGTTCGGGCAGGAGGATTCGATCGCAGATAATCACCAAAAGCCAAAAGTGCGGCAATGCTAATAGACGTTTCAGCTGAAGGAGCGAGCGCAGGTACGATGGAGATTCCATCATAGTAGGCTTCGACGATAATGGTCTCTCCAGCTATATCGGGATCAGAGCCAGGAAATCGCGCCCAAAAATTGCGCCCGGTGCTATTTTGCCAGTCCATTCGCCCCGTTAACAAGGCGCGCTGTTGGCCGCTCTCCACGCGGTCTTTTAACGCCAATCCATCCTTGCGACCGATCCAAAAGCGTGGGATATCCAATGGAGCACTTGAAAACTTTTCACGAGCCTGTGCCTCAGTGCTCTCCTGCGGCTCTATAAAAATTACGGCCCGCGCTCCCAAAGAGGCCGCCTTTAGCCAGTCGTCCCAACTGTTAAATTCCAATAGAACGATTACGCCGTCTAGCGGTTTTCCACTTAGGTCCCGGTACGAGCCATTTCCCCCATATATAATTTTGCCTTCATATCCTGGGGGTGGAATAGTTGATGTGCGAACGGAGTTGGGCCAGAGACTCCAAAGGGTATAAGATTCCTCACTCCCTATAAGTTGCACACTTCCACCTCGGTCCACGGGCACAGCCAAGTCAAATTCTTCTGCCTCAACTTCTACCGCCATAGATCGTAATGCGTTTTCAACGTAACTTGCCGCCCTTTCAGCACCGGGGTACCCACTGACCCGCGAACCCAGTGAGGACATAAACTCGACTGTTTTCCGTAGGTCGTGTTGCTGTGACCAACTAGGTGTGTTACTCACCGAAAGGACTAAGAGAAAGAGTATAAATGAGTGTATCATAGGTCAAAAATGACGTTACCTATTTTTCCAGTAAAGTAATCTATGACAAGCCAAAGACCACTGCAGAGAAATTGACCACATATCAAACCCAGAAAGAAGTGTCGGCTCTGTCTAAACATATTCGCTCCACCATACCGCATAAGCATCCACTTTAAAAGCCACGCAAGAAAGACGCTGAACCAAATCGTATCCATCAAGCGATTTCCACCGATGGGGAAACCAATTGGATGAAATGGCCACCACGGGAAACGCTGCCGAGCCCACATCATGACCGTCATGACTAAGCCGCCACCTGTGAAGAAAGACATCCCCTCCCAATACACACTCACGGGCTCGAGGTTGCGAATAACATTCTGATAGACGATCTGGGGGGAGCTTTTAAAGAACCAAGAATTCAGGTTAATGCCCCCATGATAGTAGGCCATATGAAATACCATCCAGATAGAGCCGAGGGCCCCAATAAACAACGCGAGAACAATCGAAACAAAAACCATCTTACGAAGGCGCGGCGGCATTTCTTCAATCAACTTTAGGGCGTTAGCACAGGTACCCATGACAAAAACGCGTATATCAGAAGCCCAAATATAGGCCATTGAGAGATTCCATACGCTGGAAGGGCCAATCAACTGAGTTCCCAATCCAAGAACCATAAGGTCTGGTGCAATCATAGGAGCCCTAACTACTGCAAGTCCAGCTTCAGCAATAATGCGTGTGACACCAACAAAGATAAGCATTGCAACTACGATAAAAACTACGGCAACCCACCCCTGAGTACCCATTATCCAAAGCCAAACCGCCATAGTAGCCATACCACCTACAGCCCCTATAACAGCACTGCGGTAGGATATGATCTCATCCCCATCTTCAACCTCAGGGGCCATGCCAATCGCTTTAAGAAAAACATTTTTCAGATGCTCTCGACCTATCCAAAGCCCCACTAACACCATGGCAAGAAGCGCACCAACTCCTTGATAAGCCATAAAAGGAAAATCAGATACACCGTAGACTACTGTCTGATCAGCTTTGAATCCTGCGATCGAAAGCAACTCTTTTTGGATTTTGGAAAGCAAATGAAAAAACCAGAGTCCCGCCGCGATTTGCGTATTGATGAAGTAGG
>CAXGPR010000163.1:0-5037 GCA_964011675.1 uncultured bacterium | reverse complement strand
TCCACATGATCCTCTTTTTGTACTTTTAAATGTCATTTATATGTACAATTAAAATGAACGCTTGTTAAAAAAAGTGTCTATTCGGCGAAAAACAACGTTTCTAACGGGCACAGTGACGCAATATGTTGTTACTTCGCCATTACGACGGCCCAACGAGTCAAATAATATAAATAATTGTACATAAAAACAATATTATATGTACAATTTGTGGTTTTACTCACTGCCGCCAAGATCTTAAAGACTATCCCAGCAACGTGGAATGTCTTCATCACTGGACAATGCACCGCTCATTTATATATTGAAAACACCATGTCAATACGATCCGTTTTAGCACTTCTCCTAAGCGCGCTGCCCCAGTGGGCAACCGCTTCTATGCTCAACCTGACCCCCTGTCCCGCGGGACAGATCAAAGCGTCGGGCGCCGAGTGCGGCACGCTCGAGGTGTACGAGGACCGCCAGGCCCAGCAGGGACGCACCATCACGCTCAACGTCGCCGTGCTGCCTGCTTTTAGTCGCAATCCAGCTCCCGACCCGCTCTTCGCCTTTGCCGGCGGACCGGGTATGGGATCGACGGAGCTGGCCGAACTGACCGAATCTGCGCTCCGCCGCGTGCGCGAAGAGCGCGATATCGTGCTGATCGACCAGCGCGGCACAGGGGCATCCAGTCCGCTCAACTGCGCTATCGACGACGCCGATTCCACACTCTATCAGGAAGACCCCATTGGCTGGGTCGTAGAACGACTGGACGCTTGCCGCGCGGGCTATGACGCCGACCTGCGCCTGTATACTACGCCCATAGCGATGGACGACGTAGACGACGTCCGTCAGGCGCTGGGCTACGAGCTCATCAACGTCTGGGGTGGGTCCTATGGCACGCGCGCGGCGCTGGTGTATATGCGCCGCCATCCCGACCGCGTGCGCAGCGCCATCCTCGACGGATTGGCCCCGCCAGAAATACGCCTGCCCCTGCATCTGGGCACCGACGCCCAGCGCACCCTCGATAGACTCTGGTCCGACTGCGCAGCCGACGCCTCGTGTGCGACGACCTACGGCGATATTGGCGCCAAGTTTGACTCGCTGCTCATCCGCTTCGCCGAGCCGGTAGAGATCGCCTTCCAGCACCCGCGCACGGGTCAAACCATCCGCACTCCCCTGCGCAGCTATGGCATCGCATCGCTGGTACGGGCGGCCCTGTACGGCGCCGAACTCTCTTCGCTCATACCGCTCGTTGTCGATCGGGCCTACGCAGGCGACTACGCGCCGCTAGCAGCGCTGGGTGATCCGTGGGAAGACATCTCCAGCAAAATGAGCCAAGGCATGTTTTACTCCGTCATCTGTAGCGAGGACGTGCCCTTCATAGACAAGGCAGACAGAGCGCACTTGCCCGAAAGCTTTTTCGGGCCCGAAGCCGTCGACATGATGCAGACGGTCTGTGCTTCCTGGCCGCGCGGCGACCTGCCGGCCGACTACCACGAACCCGTCTCAACTGACCATCCAACCCTCGTCCTATCCGGCGACCTCGACCCCGTTACGCCGCCGCGCTGGGGGGCGGCGGTGGCCGAGCACTTGCCCAACGCGCGCCACATCGTCGTCCCTGGCGTCGGTCACGGTGCCACCCCCAACGGCTGCGTTCCCAAGCTCATCGCGCAGTTTATCGATGCGGCCAGCGCAGCACAGCTTGATGCCGAATGCGTCCAGTCACTTGATCGCCCTCTCTTCTTCACCTCGTATACGGGCTACGGCTTGTCCGCTGACGAGGAGGCCGCGCCGTGATCTGCATTGAGGGCTTGCAAAAACACTTTGACGCAGTGGCCGCCGTCGACGGCTTGGACTTCGACGTGCCCGACGGTCAGGTTACCGGCCTATTGGGGCCCAACGGCGCGGGCAAAACGACGACGCTGCGCATGCTTTATGGGCTAATGCGCTGTGATCGTGGACACATGGAAGTAGACGGCGTGGACGTCGTGCGCGATCCGCAGGGCGCTCAGGCGTGTATGGGCATCTTACCCGACTCGCGCGGCCTCTACCCGCGCCTGACGGCCCGCGAGCATCTACGCTACTTTGGTCAGCTGCACGGGGTGGACAAGGCCTCTCTTGAAGCGCGCATTGATAGACTGATACACAACCTCGACATGGGCGGCATCGCCGACCGACGCACCGAAGGCTTTTCACAGGGCGAGCGCGTTAAAGTGGCGCTGGGCCGCGCGCTGGTACACGACCCCAATACCGTGCTGCTCGACGAGCCAACCAACGGCCTCGACGTGATGGGCACGCGCGCCATGCGCACCATCATTCGCCAGATGCGGGCAGCAGGCAAATGCGTGCTCTTTTCCAGTCACATCATGCAGGAAGTCTCGGCGCTGTGCGACCGCATCGTCATTATTTCGGCAGGTCGAATCGTCGCCCAAGGCACGCCAGAAGACCTCTTGGAACAAAGTGGCCACGACACACTAGAAGACGCCTTTGTCACGCTGACCGGCATAGACGAGGTGGCCCGATGAACGCCGTCTTCACCGTGCTCAGAAAAGAACTGATCGACGGCCTACGCGATCGGCGCTCCATGATGTCGGCTATCCTTTTTCCAATGATTGGTCCGCTCCTGATCAGCTTCATGGCCACCACAGCGACTGAGCTCCAGCGCAAATCGCATGACGTGAAAATTCCCATCGTTGGCGCAGAGCAAGCACCCGGTCTGGTTAACTGGATTGAGCGCCGCGGTTATCAGGTCGTTGAAGGACCGCTCGACCCAGAAGCGGCCGTGCGCGACGGCGCGGTCGACTTTGTGCTAATTGTTCCTGAGGATTTTGCCAGCAACCTAACCAAAGCGCACACCGCAGTGATTAAGCTGGTGCTCGACGGCACCAAGAAAGACGCGGTCGCATCTATTAGCCACGCATACGGTCTGGTCGAGGGCTATGGTCACATGATGGGCCGACTCCGGTTGATCGCTCGCGGCATTAGCCCGCAGATAGGACGACCCATAACAGTGGAAGAGGTTGACATCGCCAGCGAGCGCCAGCGAGCGGCCCACTTCATGATCTTTATCCCAATGTATCTCATATTGGCGGCCTTTATCACCGGCATGAACCTGGCCGTCGATACCACGGCCGGCGAGCGCGAACGCCAATCGCTGGAGCCCCTGCTGATCAATCCCGTTTCACGTCTGTCGCTGCTGCTGGGTAAGTGGCTGAGCGCCGTGGTGTTTTCCTGTGCGGGGGTCGTACTGACCATGGCCAGCCTGGTCTTGGCCATGCGGCGCGTGTCATGGCAAGAATTAGGCATCCAGCTCAACCTAGGCGCACCCGAAGTCGCCGGCGTGCTGCTGGCCACGCTGCCCTTGGCCTTTTTTGCCTCGGGTGCCCAGGTGTTGGTCTCCTCCTTTGCCCGCTCGTTTAAAGAGGCGCAGACCTATATTTCGCTGATGGTTATCGTGCCGATGGCGCCCAGCATTATTGCACAGCTCTACTCGTTGGGCAACGAGTGGTGGATGGCGCCCATTCCCGTGCTGGGCCAGCAGGTCCTCATGACCGAGGTCATCAGCGGCGAACCCGTATCTCTGCTCTCCTACGCGGCCACGGGCCTTTCCTCTCTGGTGCTCGGCCTGCTGTGCGTGTGGATCACTGCCCGCCTCTTCACACGCGAAAACGTCGTCTTCGGCAGGTAGGACAGGCGTTCAACCGGGACGGTTCGTCGAGTAGCTTCTCAATCTCCCACGCTAAGTCCTTTTCACCGCCCGAGTTGAACCCCACCCGATGCCAGCACACGCGCCCTGTTTCCCCAACGTGCCCGTTTCCGAGATGAACCAACCACCTTATATTGCCACCCCATGACAGGTGAACTCTTCAAGCGGCCCTTTCCCGCGCTCACGCCGGCCCAGCGCTACCATCTCGACGTCTACGGCTACGTCGTTGTTGAAAACGCGCTCTCTGAAGGGGAGACCGGTCGCCTGCTCGAGGCCATGCAGCGCCTCAAGCGCGACCTGCTAGCCAGCAGCGATCCTGCTTCCGCGCGCGTGCGCAACTGCTCCCTGTCGGCCCACAAACCGCACCACCTGCACTTTGCCCACATTCTCGAAGCCGACCCCGCCATCTTCGACTACCTGACCCACCCGCGCCTGGTCGGCATGGCCGAAGAGCTCGTCGGTGGCGACGTCCGCCTTGAAGAGTCGGAGGCCGTTATCAATACGCGGGCGCCGGATACCGACGTTTCTACACCACCGCGCTACGGCTTTCACGTGGGCACCTGGCCCGACGTGGGCACCTACACGGCCAACGATCTCTACCACTGCACCTTTGTAAAGACGCTGACCAACCTGACGGAGCTAGGACCAGACGACGGCGGCACGGTCTGCATCGCCGGTAGCCACAAGGTCGGCGGCACGCGCGAAGCCATTATCAAAGCGGCCCAAGCCGATCCCTCGCTCATACACCAAGTCATCGCCCCAGCCGGCTCGACGTTGCTCTTTGGCGAGGCGCTAATCCACGCCACCGGCCAGATCCGCTCCGACCGCGAGCGCTGCATCGTGATTGGCGGCTACACGCCGACCATGTTTCAGGCGTGGAACGGCCAGGAGCCCAGCGCCGAGTTTGTCGAGCAAACACCCGACCACTTAAAACCGCTTATCTCGGGCAGCCACAAGTGGCGCTGGCAGCAGCGCCGCCGCACGCTGGCTACGCCCGCCGAGGATATGTCATGAATACGGACGCCTGTTCCGCCTGGCTGGTGGGCGGCACGCTAGCCGCAACCAGCGGCATCCACGTCATACAGGGGCCCGGCCTCTACGGCGGCGCGCCGGACGGCGCGTGGACGCGCATCGGTCACAACCAGGCCACCGCCTTCCGCCTGCTGCGCGACAAAAGACGCGTCGTCCTGAGCGCCAACCACGGGCTCTACGCCTGGGAGCGCGGCGAGAAGCGCTGGCTACAGCTGCACGACGAAACGCTAACGGAGATCCTAGCCGTTGCCTCTATCAGGGGCGAACCCGGACTGATTGCCGGCTGTCCCTACGGCGTGGCCACGGCCACGCGCGATGCGCTG
>CAXGPR010000162.1:0-5161 GCA_964011675.1 uncultured bacterium | reverse complement strand
CTGCGTCGGTTGGCGTTGATTTTGAGGAGATGACTCTTCAGTTTAGTGCACCCGTAGATGCGGAGCAGTTGAATGAGTCTAGTTTTTCTCTGAGTGCGTTTGGTGAGACGATAGCGCTTCGCTCGGGTGATCCTGTGTCGCGAGGCGATAATGCGTATGGCATCGCCCCGGCTGGAGGCTGGCGCGTGGGCACGCGTTATGAGCTTCAGGTTGCGCCAAGCGTGAGCGGTCCTTTGGGCTCGGGTCAAGCACAGACGCTGAATTTTAGCACGTCTGTGCCTGCGTTGACTTCTACTACGCCGGCTATAGGCGATACGTCAGTTGCAGATATGGGCGAGACGATTCGCGCACAGTTCAATGCATCTATTGATGAGGATGTGTTACGCAGTCTTGGAGCGGTGAAGCTCTTACAGGGTGGAATCTCAGTGCCTATCACAACTCCGGCATTTGATCCAACTACTGGTGCACTCACTTTCAATGCAAGCGAAGGACTGCAGCCGGGTAATGCGTATGCCGTTCGTATTGCATCAGATATTGGCGGTTCTTTGCAAGAAGATGGCGCCGCGTATGACTGGGATTTTTCTACACGTGTCCCTAGTCCGGTTGAAACTAAACCGGCTGCAAATTCCGCAATTGCAGCCGGACCACAGCGTATCCAAGTTGTCTTTTCTGGTCCGGTCAACCCAGATCTAGTTAACAATCAGAACTTCCGCTTACGTAGGGGAGGTTCGCTTCTTTCGTTCGCTAATGATGAGTTTACTTACGATCCGGAATCTTTCACTGTTAGTTTTCCAAGCCAAGAGTTGCGATCCGGAACGGCGTATAGTGCTAGTGCCCAGGCTGCGGCTAGTGGACCACTGTCGACTGTCGTTGGATTGGAAGATCTTAATTGGTCTTTCTCGACGGAAGTGCCGCGAGTTGTGTCTACGTCGCCCACAGATGGCGATGAGGGAATAGGTTTGACGTCCTCTAACGTGCAAATCGCTTTTTCTGCGCCTGTTGCTCGCCAGCTAGCGGAAGACTTTCAAATTTCTTCGCGGTCTTTGAGTCAAGTAGGTGGTGCTTCGGAAATTGCGACTATCACTGGTTTTGGTGCTGATTCATCTGGAACTGTTCTCAGTTTCTCCATTGAGGGTGGATTAAAGCCCTTTACTGAGTATGCGGTAAAGATGGAACCGCAAGTACTGGGAGAGCTGTCTTTAGATGGATATGCGTGGACGTTTCGCACGGCTGCCAGTTTGGCCGATGTTCGTCAGGGAGGTAGTATAAAGAATGCGGACAATACGTTGGAACTCTACTTTCCTCCTAACGCATTGCCGACTGGAAGCAATGAAGTCGCCATACGACGGACCATCTCAAATGGAAGTACGTTGGCGCCGGGGACGACGCAGATAACAGATGCTTACTCGGTTAGCACACAGGTCGATGCCTTAGCCAAGCGGGTTACGCTGATGATGATGTATCACAGTACGCAACAAGCTGATGGTTACGATCCAACGCGTTTGGCAATTTTTCGCTTAGATAATAGTGGACAGTGGCTGCGGATTGGTGGCAATGTAGACGCGCAAGCCAAGCTCGTGCGCACTGCGGTTGATCAGTTGGGTACATTTGCAATCTTTGAAGATCTTTCCACTGCGGTTGGAGATCTGGCAATTAGCGATCTCGATTGCCAGCCCCGCGCATTTGCACCAGGCGGTAACTCGTTGCGTGATCAGACAGATATTTCCTTTGATCTCAGTGGTCCAGCCGATGTTACGGTGCGTGTGTATAACAGCGCGGGCAAGTTAGAGCGCGTTATAGTGCGCGATGAGCCTATGGCACCGGGTCGTATTTCGCTTAAATGGAACGGCCAAGATGAAGACCAACGGTCTGTGTCCAGTGGCTTGTATATCGTGGTCGTTAATGCGGGTGATGTGCGCCGTGAGAAAACCGTTGCAGTGGTGAAACAATAATGCGTTTGCAAAACTACATATACGTCACTGCACTAGTCTTGGTTACTTGTTGCGTTTCTCTGTCGGCACAGACATTTCAGAATCTGTCCAGCGTGAGTGGAACGCTTAATCAGGGCCTCTTTAGCACAAATTTGGCATGGGGCGATTACGATGGTGACGGCCTTTTAGATCTCTACTGTACCAACTGGGGTACTGCAGTCACTAATCCAATTAATGCACTCTACCAAAACCAAGGCGATGAGACTTTTATCAATACCGCAGCTATTGCAGGCGTTGATAACAACGGTAACAGCATGAGTGCTGCTTTTGCCGACTACGACAACGACGGAGACTTGGATCTTTACGTTGCCGATTTTTACGCCCAAGATTTCTTATATCAGAACCAAGGTGATGGGACATTTAACGAAGTTGGACGCAGTCGTGGTTTGGTCAACTTAGAGCGACGCGGTAACGTAACTTCGGTTGCTTGGGGGGATTATAATACCGACGGACTTATTGATTTTTATATCGGTAAGTTCTACTTCGCTAACGAACTTTATAACAACAACGGTGATGGCACCTTTACGCCAGTTACAGATCTGGATGTGGGCGACGCGCGCGACACCAATGCCGTGCTTTGGGCAGATTATGATGGAGATGGCGATGCCGATTTGTATACAGTCAATCGGGAGCAGGAAAATCAGTTTTATCGAAATGATTTAAACGTAGATGGCTCTTTCGCCGAAGTGTCTGCGGCGCTTGGTGTGGCCAACAACGAAATCGGTCAGAATGGAACTTGGGGCGACTACGACAACGATGGAGATCTCGATCTCTACTTGGCTAATATTGGTGCTAATGCCTTGTACGAGAACGACGGAGGTACTGGCTTCACCGATGTTGCTGGCTTGGCGGGTGTGCGGATAGACAATAGTTGGCTAACTGCTATGGCTGACTGGGTAGACTACGATGGCGACGGATTTCTTGATTTGTACTTGGCCACGGGTGCCGACCGGCAGGCCCAACGCGATATTCTCTATGCCAATAACACTGACGGCACGTTTGATAATATTAACGCGTTCGCCAATCTGCCCACAGGACCTAGCGTACACTTTGCTGCGCGTTGGGGTGACTTTGACGGTAACGGCGCACCTGATCTGTATATGACGGACGGATTTGGCAGTGGGAACTTGCTGTTTTTAAACGAGACCCCTGGCGGTCGCTTTATTAAGGTATTGGTGCAGGGTAAAGGTGGACAACAAGATGGCGGACATGTCCCAGCCATCGGTGCCAATGTACGTCTTTTGAATACCGACGGTCAATTGGTTGCCACACGACATGTCAGCGATGCGGCTGGCGTATCTTTTGGAGTGCAAGAAGGAGTCGAGTATCGCATTGAAGTGAGTTTTTCTGATATTACTACTGTCGTCACAGTTGTTGGCGTTCGGGGAGGTGATCAGAGAACGGTGGTGCGACCGTGAACTCTAAGCTACTATTTTCAGTTTTGTTGAGTACTCTTATCGGAGTTCATTCGGTGTTAGCCGCGCCGCGTCAGGAAATGGTTGGTGCTCGCGCTATTGGTATGGGCGGTGCGTTCAGTGCTGTTGCCTCTGACGCCAGCGTTGCACACTGGAATCCTGCCGCACTTGCCTCTCTGCAGCGTCAAGAAATTGGCTTTGCTTATGCGGACCGATTCGGTTTAGGACTCAATCATTCCTACTTGGATTATGTGCTACCTATTGGAGACCATCACGCGCTTGGCGTTGATTGGTTGCATATTGGGTTTGATGATTCTGAATTGAATACAGGTCAGAACAAGCTGTCTTTTGCTTATGGTTATCGCAACGGTATAGAAGGTTTGCGACCCTTCATAGGTAATACGGCTATTGGTGTAAGTGGGAAGTACCGCTCTTTTAACGTTGATCTTGACGGTAACAACTTGGGTAGTGCCTCGGGATGGGGTTTTGATTTAGGTTTGCTTGCTCCGCTTCCCTATGGCTTGCGTCTGGCGGTAGTTGCTCAAGATTTAGGCGATACCGATTTACAATACGAAAACGGTGTATCTGAGACGGTGTATGACTCTCGCTATCGTTTGGGTCTGTCCTATCGTCCAGTTGAAGGCCTTACTGTGGGCATGGACTTAGATGACTCGTTTCACTTAGGTGGAGAATATTGGCTGCGTGGTCTTTTAGCCTTGCGCGCAGGTATGGTGACCGAACTTGATACGC
Source organism: uncultured bacterium (assembly GCA_964011675.1). Classification (GTDB taxonomy): domain Bacteria; phylum Latescibacterota; class UBA2968; order UBA8231; family UBA8231. The sequence goes on along the minus strand of CAXGPR010000162.1, from coordinate 1,005 downwards.
CCGAATCTTTCGGTAATGCAACGACAATAACCTTTGGACTGGGCTTAAAGTATCGTTTTGCCCAAATTGACTATGCCTATGAGCGGCATCCTATTTTAGCTCCCACCCATTATACCTCTATTTCGTTGGCGTACAATCCGCGTGTGGTCAGCATAAAGGATGCAATCGTACGTCCTAATCCTATTTTTCGTTCTCTTTACCCGCACTATCAGGAAAACGATTTCTTTGATGTGGTGATTTCAAACTCTGCGACGGAAGAGATTGAAGCCAGTGTGTCTTTATTTCTGCCTAAGGTAATGACTGTGCCGCACAGTGAAATAGTCGTACTACCTCCTCAGAGTAACGAGAAATACACATTCAAAGTGACGTTTGACTCTGATCTGTTTAACCGCGATGAAGCCTACTACGATAATTTTGTTACGCCGATTGTGCGTGTTGATTATCAACGAAACAAGCAGGACCAGTTTACAGAGAAACAGTTAGAGCGTGTCTACGTAGCTGGTAAGGGTAAGTTGAGTTGGAATGTGAAGGGCATGGCGGCTGCTTTTGTCACGCCAGACAACATGTCTGTCGCTAGCTTAGCGCGCGGTTTGGTGCAGCGTTATAACGATCTCTTGGCGGATAAGTTTAATCGATCTAACATCGGTAAAGCTACTGTATTGTTTAACGCCTTGGGTGCCTACAGAATACGTTATCAGGCAGACCAGAAAACGCCCTTTACAAGCGTTTCTGATGATAAGACGATTTTCGATACGGTGCAGTATCCGAGCGAGTTACTACAGAAGCCCGAAGGTGTTGAGACCAAGATTGGGGACTGCGATGACTTGACGGTTCTCTTCGCTTCTCTGCTGGAAAACTTGAGCATTGATACCGCATTTCTCGAGGCTAATGACCCTGGTAAGGGTCACATATACATGATGTTTGACAGTGGTATCTCTCCTGACCGAGCAGAAGACTTTTTCCTTTCTTCAGCAGAATATGTTGTTTGGCAAGGGCGTGTGTGGA
>CAXGPR010000161.1:0-5243 GCA_964011675.1 uncultured bacterium | reverse complement strand
GCATCTATAAACCAAAGCCAAAATAGTAGCGCCACGAGTCAATCTTGCCAACGGTGTCCGCTACACGATCTCGGTTGAGGGGATGGGCAGCCTGAAAGTAGGCCGTCATCGGAATTCTATAGAAAGTGAATAGCTGCAAGCGCAATTCACCCCCAACACCTGTTAAGAACTTGTCTTTATTAAATTTCGCGTCCGAAAGCGACCTAAAATTGCCCACGGCTCCCGCTTCTGCAAAGACCTCAGCATGAAGCTTGGTAAACGTAAAATTTAGAAAACGGCGATTGATACGCTTGAACACGGGAAAACCGTAGCTAATTTTACTGTATACCAGCTTAGAGCCCGATGCAGTAAAATACGGATATCCGCTGAGGAAGTTTTGCCCGCCCAGATAGTAACGCAGGGGCCAGTAGAAGCGTCCTTCAAAAAATCCGCCATCTTCAATAAAACTCGGTTTTAGAACGACGTTGCGATAAGCCGCAACGGCTTCGAGTGACAAAACATTGTCAAAAGGTAGACCCAATCGCTCGCTGTATGCACCCACGTACTCATTAACGCGAAAACGCCGCGGGACACGCACAAATTGATCGCTCGGCATGCCATCCGTTGGCGTCGGCTGAGCCAATGAATCGGCCAACGTGGGCATAGAATAGCGATAGACGAGTGAAACGCCCCGCCCCGTCGGACTGTAAGCTGTGGGGTTGATCTTTCTGTAGTTCCATCCCACGCTCATGGTATGCGCGCTGTAAAAATCAATTTCATTGTAAAAGTTCAGCGGGGCGTCTTGGCTCACAAGCGTCGTATCCTGCCCCAAGAGTTCTGCGTCGACGGCCTGCGATATATCGACGCCGTCTTGGACCAAGTAAACTTGCGTCTGGTTTCGGAAGTGACGCAGAGTCCAGCTTTCAGCATAGTTTCGGAACATGTAAGTCGCGCTAAGCTGCTGCCGTCTAGTGAGCGGCATATCAACGCCTACGACAAGCTGTTTCATGACGGTCTTAAACAGGTCTTGGCGATTACTGCCCTCATATACATACTGCTCCACGTTGGGTAGCAACAGGTTCGTCGTTGAATCAACTGGAATCGGATAGACGTTGGTCGCCGATAAAGTGTCGGCGGCCAGCGTGCTGCTCTTGATAAGGTTATCAATTTCGCGCCGCCGCCCCGCCACGTAAAAAGATGGATTAAACGTGCGGCTGTTGCCGACCCGAGGCTGCATACTGCGCTCGTAGAAAAAACCCAGATCCGTATTAAGATCTGTCGCATCGCGCATGTTCTTACCGACAATACCCCAAGCCGTAACCTGCTGACCGCCCATCATATCTCCGCTAGAAAACTGAAGTCCTGCACTGGCCTGATTGAGGCCGAACGTGTTTCCGACAAAGGTCGGACCTACTTGAAGCAGCGGAACATAGCGTACTACGTTACGCCCACGATAGCGTCCCATCTTAAACTGCTCAGACAGCTTAGGTCCATCATAGACCGACCTGTAGTCGCGCAAGGCCAGTGGATCAAACACGGCGCTGCGAGCAAAGTCACCCATGTCAAATCGATACAGATCGTAGTTGTTAGAATGATAGGAGCTATAGACTACCTCGCCCTCGACCGACACGGTTGGCGCAAAAGCACCGCCAACTACGTTAGTCAACTGCTCGACTTCACCATTCTCCATGTCATACTTGTATATGTTGAACACGCCGGATTGGTCAGAGGAAAAAACAAAGCCGCTACCGTCCGGCAGCCAATAAGGATCGCGTTCATCGGATGGCGAGTTGACCAGCGCGCGAAAACCCGAACTGTCGAGATGCGCAAAGGCAACGCTGTCGGGGAAGACATCTACTTGCTCCTCTGTAGCCACGCTGTCCTCATCCACTTTGGCCATTGCATCAGACGAACGCTCAAACCGCTCGGGACGCGGAGGACTGTCGGCCCGCAGAACGGCAATATCGCGATCCTCACCGCGAAAGACGCTAAATAAAATCCACTCGCCGTCCGGCGAAAACCGCGGCCCGTAGTACTGCGTCCCGTCGTTGTTGTTAGTCAGGTACACGCGCCCGGTACCATCGCTGTTGATAAGAGCTAAGTTGTTGGTCCCGTCTTCGTTATGCACATAGGCGATGCGCTCCCCGTCTGGAGAGAAGGCCGGGTCTTTGGATCGCAGATTAGCGCTGATACGGCGCTCTTCGTCTCGCTCAACGTCGTATATGTACAGGTCGTTATATCCACCTTTAGCCCGTGCGTACACAATCCGCTGTCCATCGGGCGACCAATCCATACGCGAATCGATGTTATCTTTGGATTTATAAGTCTCTCCCGTTTCCATATCGTGAATCTTCAGAAAAGGAATCGCATAGTCCATTTTGTCGCTGCTAATATAAGCCAACTTTGAACCGTCCGGCGAGTAGCGCGCATGGTATTCGATAATACCCCTGTTAAGGTTGCTCAGCTCTTCGCCCTCAAAAAAACCGCTCGAACGAATCTCACCCTGTAGTCGCCCGTAGTTTTCGCGTAAATAGGCAACCCAACCATTGTAGAATTGATCTAAGGTGACGCCCAGGACACGCTCTATAGAAGGATCAAAGCTCACAGAACCGACGTGATGTGTCAGCGCGTCTACCTTATCGGCTCCATACTGATCTTCGACGTACAGCAGCATGGCGTATCCCTGATTGTAAACCAACTCGCCATAGTATTTGCCTGAACGAGCTGACACCGACCCCATTTCCTCCCAAGACAACAAGTCGTCTTCCAATACGGCCATTCGCAGAAGCATATCGCGATGCGAATCCCACCGATCATAGCCAAATTTGCGCGCCCCGTATTGCGCGATTCCCTCAGCCCAACCTCGCGGAACGTTCATGTGGTAGAGGGGAAACTGGAAGGATATATCGGGGTTTGAATCAAAGCGAGAAACCGACAACACGGCGTATTGGAAAGGCCACTTTTTTCGGGCCATGTTGAGCGTGATGATGTGGTTCAGCTCATGCGTCACCACATTTTTAATCCAATCGTGCGTGCCGCGCAGTTCCATATCGAGATTCGTAGCCCAAACGGCCATAGTGTTGCTGTAGTAATCAGCCCAACCGTTGCCCAGTTGGTCTGATGTATCGAGCACTAAAACGTGGATAGTGCGGAAATCGTCGTAGTAGTTGTAGGCGGCGGCCAGCGTGGGGAAAACCTCTTCGCAGGTTTCGGCCACGCGTCGGGCCGTGCCTTCTGCGCCCGGCATAAAGTGGACGCGAAAGTGGTCCGTGATGAGCGTCTGCATTTGCGCCTGCCCCGACTCAGCGAAAAAAATGACCATCAAGGCGACTATGCCCGCACGGGAGAAACAGCTTGTTTTAAACAAAAACCTTGCCTTTCGCTAAAATCGACCAGCGACCGGCACTCGTCTCGCACTCGCGAATGCACCGACCGCTGATATCGTAATGTAAACTACTTGGGGGCATTGGCGCTGTCAAAAGCTAAAACCCCACCAAAAACGCTAGATAAACATCAGTTTTCTTCTCTGTATTGCTGCAAATTACCTGCGTATTGGAGACCGAGTATCTCACGAGCACGGGCTGTATTACAAGTCTCATCGGCCTCTGGAGTGCCTACGATATGCAGTATTTCAAACAGCAGGTCGGGATGCTCTACAGCCAGTCGGCAAGCCTCAGCCAAATCGTGACGACATACCCACCCATTGCGCAGGGGAGATCCCTCTGGTCCAAGTACCTCGCGCCCCTTTCCCAAACCGATGCGACTGTCGACAATATAATCGGGACGAAGCACTACGATAGACAGACCAAAGGCTTCGTAGTACTGTCGGCACATCTCTTCTTGCAGTCGCTTGCACACCGCGTAGAGAGATCCGTCTGGCCGACGCACGTGCTCGTCAAAGAAGATGCGCTGAGGATGCACCGTTTGACAGGAACCCACGTGGACAACGCGCGTAATATCGCGACGTCGGGCCGCCTCCAACACATTCCATAACCCCTTTAAGTTCACAGAGAATGGTTTTTCATCCTCCACTCCATACCCACCTGGCGTGCGCGTGGAGTATACCGCAGCATGAACAACAGCCTCGACGCCTTCCAATGCCGCATCGACCTGTTCAAAATCGCTTATATCACCGTGATACGTCTCGCCGTCCCAACCGCCATCGACGTCTTCCCAACTACGCCACGCATCGGGCCCATAATCAATTGCGCGCACGTCGTGATGCGCCTGCATATTGGCAATAATAGCTCGACCAAGCCAGCCTGCAGCGCCGAAAACAGCAACTTTCATAAACGCGCTCTCTCCCTTATAATTATGCACACCCATGACGATAGGATTGTGCCATGCAATACACCATTCACAAAGCCAAACAAATGCCTGCGCCCACCGCAGACTGGAATAACCCTGCTTGGCAAGGGGCCGAAACTCTGCGCGTTACCCACTTCCCGTGGGAAGATTCTGGGCACCGTCCCGACGTGCAGGCGCGCGCACTGTATGACCGCGATGCCCTATATATCCACTTCCGCGTCGAAGACCAATATATCCGCGCCGTAGCCAAGAAATTCCAAGACAGCGTATGTACAGATAGCTGCGTAGAGTTTTTCGTATCTCCTCTACCTGACTCAGAAGCCTACTTCAACTTTGAAGTCAACTGCGGCGGCACAATGCTTCTGCACCGCTGTCCATCCGCCACTGAGAAAGCATCGGGACGAGCGACGGAAGACGTTAGCGACGCGGACGGTGCAACTATTCACATTGCGCACTCCATGCCCAAAATAGTCGATCCAGAAATAACAGAGAAAACGACTTGGACGCTGGAGTATAGGGTGCCGTTCGCGCTGTTTACGAACTATTTCGACTGTCCGGCGCCTCGTCAGGGAGACCAATGGCGCGCCAATTTTTACAAGTGCGCTGATGCCACATCACATCCTCACTGGGGTTCGTGGGCTCCTGTTGGAACCGAGCGGCCCAACTTCCACCAACCAGTTTATTTCCAACCTATTACATTTGCCTAGCGGTTATTACCTAGTGAAGATACGCTGTTTCAACCTTAGCGAAAGCTGCTGCGATGTCACTAACTTCTCGCTGACCAAAGTTTTCGTGGATTGACATCATAAAGTGCGCTTCTACAGCCGCCACTGCGTTAGGGCAGGGAAAGGTCGCGCAACGATCGCCCTGATAATCGGGTAGCCCCCACGGATAATCGCTACCGGGAAACACGCATCGCTCGCGAAACCAACGTGCCTCTGAAGGAATGTTTCGGT
>CAXGPR010000160.1:0-5264 GCA_964011675.1 uncultured bacterium | reverse complement strand
AGTGGATCACATACGGCTCTTCAATTACACACTGTAGAACAGCCGGTTCTCCTTCCTTTACATGGCCCGGCGTCGTCGCGCGCGGAAAGAATTTCAACCTGACTTCCTTTGGTTTTAGCGGCCAGTGCCACGCCGATCCGATGATGGCCCGCCTGATAAGAGACCAGCCCGCCGATTTTATATCCGTCAAAATCGGAATCAATATCTACGGAGGCGCTAGTTTAGGTCCGCGCGCCTTCCGGCCGGCCGTTATCGGTACGATCGCCACCATTCGCGACGGCCACCCCGAAACGCCCTTCGCCGTGTGTTCACCCATTTGGGGACACGACCGCGAGACCGCCCCCAATTCGGTCGGGCTCACACTGCAGCAAATGCGCATCGAAGTGCGCGAAGCCGTCGAGTCATTTCGCCGACGCGGCGACGCCAACCTTTACTACGTAGATGGTCTAACGCTTTTTGGAAAAGACCTAGCGCACCTTCTGCCAGACGATCTACATCCAAATGCCGAAGGGTACCGCCGAATGGGTGAGAATTTTCTCAAGGAAGTGTTTGAGGTGCAAGGCGTAGTCGTCGGATAGATCCACTTAACGTCCTCAGCGTGCATCCGTCCGATATCCATAGCCCACTGCCTGTCGTAGACCTGGCAGCGCAACCATCTACTGCCAGATCTATGATTAAGTTCATCAGTACTTTACCGCAACCTTGCGGCTTTTTTTTGCGCTTTCGATCGCAGCAAAGACCATGGCTAGGCTCTTTACGTTATCCGTGCATATCGTCTCGGGCATGCGACCACGTCGAACGCAGTGGACAAATTCGTCGATTAGTCCCGCGTGTCCACCCACTCGATCTCGGACAGATAGTTCCGGTACCGATAGGTCGCGCATTTCTGTGTGAAACCCACCCCCCTTTTTAACCGCCTGTGCACGAATACCCTCGCCACCGTCCCAAAGGGCACTGCCCTTGGTTCCAACGATACGCCAATCGCATTCCCAGCTGGTGTTCAGCCCCTCGGCACACCAACTTCCTCTATAGGTAAAAACGAGTCCATCGCTCATTTCAAAGAGGCAGATAGCCGAGGCGTCGTGATCATACCAAGAGCCAGCTGGATTCCACTCTTGGCAATAGACAGACACGGGATCGGCAGCCGTTATGAGCCGCGCCTGATCAAAGGTGTGGATCGCCATATCCAACAGCAAGACGTGCTCCATTCGGTCGCGAAAACCACCAAAATGCGCGCCGATGTAAAAATCGCAGTTGACCGTCGTGAGCTGGCCTAGCGGATTTTTGGCAAGCAAGCGACGCAGGCGGCGGATATGGGGACTGTAACGCCGGTTCTGAATGACGGCGTAGATTTTTTCCGCCTGCTGGGCCGCGCGCAGCGAGCGGCGCGCGTTCGCCATTGAATCGGCCAACGGCTTTTCGCCGAGCACGTGGCATCCGTGTTTAAGCGCCGTCACCGTCACATCTGTGTGCGCCGACGGTACCGTCACGTCAAACACCACGTCGGGGTTCACTTTCCGCAGAGCAGTTTTGAGGTCTGTACCCACGTGCGCTCCGTCTAAGCCGTATTCCTCTGCCCGCGAACTCGCGTTTTGCTCATCAATATCGACCAGACCAACAATTTCTACATCGTCACGTTCAGCCGTGGCCGACAGCCAGGCACGACTCATCCCGCCACAGCCTACCAACACCGCTTTTAGCGTTTTTCTCTTAGCCATAATAACTCCCTGCCTTCCCATGTAATACGAGACTCTATTTACCCACACCTCATGCGAAAAAACGCACTAGTGCAGCTTAAATTCACTCAAGTCTGGAACCACCTCTTTTTCGCGCTGCACTTCACGCTCATAGAATACACGCCCCAGATTGGCCAGAAAGGGAAAAGATATCTCATCGTATTCGTACTGGCCATCGTTGTAAATACCATTCTCATTTGCAGAAATAACCGCAGTCAGCATGAACTCCACGCCCCGCTCAAAATCGACTATATACGCATTGTCGATCAGATAGCCGTAGGCCAGACCAACTTTGTTGAACAAACGGATATACCGCGGCATAGGCGCCTTATTATCGCCAAACATAAAAAACTTTACGTAGCTGTCGTAATACGTGGAGTGATCGTAGCGCGGATGGACACATTCGCGCGGCAGCATGGACATGGCGTGCAACAGGAAACGGTGATCCTCAACGCTCAGCGTAAACCGACGCTCGGGCGGCATGCTGTTAGGAAATACAACCGCCCTAAGTAAATCTTGTAGCACGCGCACCGACATAAAATTGGCGCTGGAGAAATCTTTCGGACGATATAGCAACGCTCCATCGACCAGCTCACCGCGCCCTTTCTCGATCCGTCTATCCGAGCTCAAGCGCTGCGCGCTATATTCAGCCGGTTGGCGGTATAGAACCTCGTCTCCACGATAGAATTCAAACGGATTGGTATGGCGATTTTCTTCCGAAGACAGAGCCGTAGACAGGCGATGAGTCAGCCGCACATCGCAATAGCCCTTTTCCCACAGACTGCGGTTCATGTGCTCTTGGCCAACAAATTCATACAGGCGATTGTAAGCGTCGTTGTCGCTAACGACGAAAAGCTTGCGAATATAATGGGCTATACTCGGTCGCCCAGAGGGCGAAGTGGCGTCGACCTCAACAGCTTCCTGACCCTCACGCGCGCTGCCAATGCGCAGCGACGTATCACGATTGATCCCGGGCACGCGGCCGAGCTTTTCTAAGGCGAGCAGCGCTCCAGCAAGTTTGAGCGTGCTAGCCGGATAAAAATACGCGTTCGCGTCAACCCGGTAGGCGTGTTCTCTAAAATTCGGCTGCTGTTGGGCATCCCGGTCGATCTGCGTGTAGAGAATTTGCACCTCGTGCTCTTCCATCCGTTCGAGAACGGAGGAAAATAGCGTAGGATGCGCCTCTAAAACCTGCCGAACAACCCGTTCTCCCAAAGCTAGGTAGGCTCCTCACTCTACCGCGCTGAGGCCGGCTTGGGCCCCGAGCAGTTCTAGACCCGCACCGCCCAATAACCACATTACCCACAGCGCCCCGAGTGCCCACTGAGCCCGCTGCCGGTCGATTGATCCCAGCAGAGACAGGCCAATACCCATAATCCAAATCTGCCAGAGGTCGAAAAGGTTGATATTCATCAACACGCGGCCAAAGAACGTCTCTGTCGCCTCATCTCCCACAAATAGACCTGGCCCCATAAAAACAAACGGTGAATCCGTAGCCAATACCATCAGCGCGCGAACAATCCACTCAATTGAAATTACCAGAGTTGCGTATCCCTTTACGATTAAAGCCTGTCTAAAGGTCATCTCGCTGTGAAAAACTAAGCGGGCAACCATGAGCATAATCGCACCGACAAAAACCAGCGAAGAGAAATGGCCTACGGGCACCATGGTCCAACCTTGAGCGCGCAGCATGTGCACGCTCTGCTCATACTGGGCGCGCTCTTCCTCGCTCATATTTATCATTTTTTCCTGCACGGCCGGCGAGTCTAAACTGCTCACCGTGTCGATCGTAAGGTAGTGGCATCCCAGCCCAACGAGACAGGTAACGGCCACGGGCAGCAGCCAGTCGAGCGCACTCTCCCGTCCCAGCACGGCGGCAAAGCTGGATTGGGGGGCGTTAAACACGTTCACCATGCGCTGTAACCATCCCGCTTCTTCCGCGGCAAAACCGGGTCCTTGCATACGATGTCTCCCTGTTGTTGCTCGCCATATAAACCAAACCAATAGGCCTGCTTCAACATGACGATGTTGTAACGCTACGTGAAAAAATAGGACGGCTGCTCTATTAGGCAATGGCACGCAAACAGGTCTATTTACCGTCCAATCGCTGCACGCACAAAAATGACCAACGCGAACACCCTCTTGCGCGGGTTCGCTATAGCAACCGTTCTTTTCCAGTCGATTCCCTAAAAGAAGCAGCGCGTTATAAACCCTATGCACAACCAGTCGAGCCGAATAGACAAACGGCTAACGCGACCCATTTTTGCGCTGGCTACGCCCGTAGCGCTCTCTTCGCAGTTGGACACGCTTGTCGGCGTAGTTGACATCTACTTAGTCGGCGATTTGGGTCCGGATGCTATAGCTGCCGTAGGCATATCGCAAATTCTCACCATGGTCATCGGCGTCGTGATGGTCTCTGTCTCTACCGGAGCCTTTGCACTCGTCGCCCAGGGCACGGGGACAAACGACGAGCGCACCGTCAGCGCGACGACCAAACAGGCGCTCGTCCTCGTGGCAGCTATCAGTTCTCTGCTAAGCCTCGTCGGAATCGCTTTTTCCCGGACGGCGTTAGAGATTCTGAGCATGCCTCCAAGCGTTGTCGAATTGGGAGCCGGCTACCTACATGTATTCTTTGCCGGCCTGTCCTTTATGGCACTTAATTTCACGCTGAATAACTGCCTATACGGAGCGGGCGACACGCGAACGCCGCTCTATCTAAACCTCTTTATGAGCGTGCTTAAGATAGCGTTCAGCTATCTACTCATCTTTGGCATAGGACCGCTACCGCCCCTCGGTGTAACCGGAGCCGCCATAGCGACGGTCCTCAGTCGTGCGGCCGGTTTCACCTTATCTATCGCACTAGTCAAAAGTAACCGACTCAAGATTCGCTTTCTGCCCGAAACGTCATATGTCCCTGAACGCGATCGCGCAGAACGCATGCTACGCATCGGTATTCCTTCGGCCATGCAGGGTCTTTTTCGAAACGGCTCCGGCGTCGTCTTTGTTAAACTCGTGGCCCTGACCTTACAACCAACCGTTGCCGTAGCAGCCTATTCTATCGGCAACCAAGTAGAGCGCATCGTGCGCCGCACGTCTCTCTCTTTCGGCACAGCTGCGACTACGCTGGTGGGACAACAACTTGGGGCAGGTGATTCCGATGGAGCGGAGCGCAGCGGCTGGACGTCGATTCTGATCGGCAGCGTTAGCATAGCACTCTTCGGCGCACCGCTGGCGTTTTTCGCCGAAGATATAATGAGACTCTTCACGCGGGATCTGGAAATTATCCGAGCCGGCACGATCTATATATGGGCGATCTTATTGGCCGAACCCCTGCAGTGCATAGCCATCACCGCCGGAGGAGGCCTGCGAGGGGCAGGCGATACCAAACCTGCACTGTACTACACGGTCATCGCCCAGTGGCTTGTACGCCTGCCCGTCGGCTATACGCTGGCCTTTGGTCTCGGCTATGATATCGAAGGGTTATGGGTATCACTCGTTGCGTTCAGCAGTCTTCAGGGCTGGCTGACG
>CAXGPR010000159.1:0-5392 GCA_964011675.1 uncultured bacterium | reverse complement strand
TGCGACCGATGGCAAACATCACGGTAAACATTTCCTTTGGCACGCCTATAGCCCGCAAAATAACCCCACTATAGAAATCAACATTGGGATAGAGTTTGCGCGATACAAAGTAATCGTCTTCGAGTGCGGCTGCCTCTAGCTCTTCGGCAATAGACAGCATAGGATCGTTGATATTCAGCTTGGCCAGCACGTCATTGCAAATACTCTTAATGATCTTTGCACGCGGATCAAAATTCTTGTAGACGCGATGACCAAATCCCATCAGACGAATACCATTTTTCTTGTCTTTAATTTGCCCAACAAAATCTTTTACTGACAGGCCTTCGGCGAGCATGCTATCAAGCATTTCGACCACCGCCACATTCGCACCACCGTGCAACGGCCCCCACAATGCAGAGACGCCGGCTGCCACTGATGCGAACAGATTCGCCTCACTGCTTCCAACCATGCGCACGGTCGATGTCGAGCAGTTTTGCTCATGATCCGCGTGCAGCAATAGGATCATATCCAAAGCACGCACAATCACCGGATCGGGGTCGTAATCCTTGTATGGATCGCTAAACATCATGTGCAAAAAGTTAGCGCTGTATTTCTTGTCCGGATGCGGATAGGTAATGTTGTAGCCTAGCGCATGCCGATAGGAGAAAGCCGCGATCGTGCGCACTTTGGCCATAATGCGCGCTACAGCTTCCTGAAAAGAGTTGTCGTCAGTAATGTCGAGAAGCTGCGGATGAAAACAGCTTAGAGCATTAAGCACAGAGGACAGCACCGCCATGGGCGGTGATTTCGGAGGAAAAAAGTCGAGGTGACGACGAATGCCTTCGTGCAGCATTTGATGTCCTGTTAGCAAATCGCTGAAGCTCTGTAGCTGCTCTTGGTTGGGAAGTTGACCCCAAATGAGCAAATAGGCCGTCTCGATAAACGAGCTCTTTTCCGCCAGTTCTTCAATCGGGTAGCCGCGGTAGCGCAGTATGCCCTTTTCACCGTCGATAAACGTTATGTCGCTCTTGCACGAACCGGTATTTCCATAGCCCTGATCCAGCGTAATGTACCCCGTCTCCGCGCGCAGTTTCGAAACGTCAATGGCCTGCTCGCCTTCCGAACCCACGATAATAGGTAGCTCAACACTTTTGCCGTCAACTTGCAGTTTTGCTGTATCGGTCATTACCAGTTTTTCCTTTCTTCAGTAATCGCCTCAGCAGAGGAAGATCCAAGATAGTATACTCACTTGACAACCCTGTCAACATCGCTTGGCCGAGAGCCATGTAGCATCGACTCAGGCACCCAACTAATGACTTACACTGGACTTTTTTACGGTTGAAAGCTTAGATTGAAAACGCGCAATTCCTCGTTTTCCGATCGACTAATCTATGTTACAGTTGCTCTTTCTCGTTCTCATACTAATCATCGAAAATTCATGGGCTCGCCCTATCCTGAGCGTGGAGAAAAGCAGCATCGAAGGCATACTCTTCGAAGTGCAGTTCCCCGCTTCGTCCGATATATTACAAACAACACCGCCCGGAATGGCTCGCGCCGACTCAGCGCAGCTGCCTTTTCTCAGCCGTCTTGTTGGAGCCCCACCCGGTGCAGACGTAGACGTATACGTACGCCGGGCCGAATACGAAGAGTTCGCGCACGTCGGATGGGATCACAGCGGTTCGACAGAGCTGGTATCCAGTCGCCCTCTTGGCCTGTTCCGCGGCGTTGAAACGCACGCCATCATCGTTTCGCCCTACCAATACGACGCACGGAAAAACGAACTGCGCGTCTACACACGGCTACGCGTTGAAATTCGCTTTACAGGCGGCCGACAGGCCAAATGGTCGCAGCGCGCTGCCACCATTTCGACCCTTTATGAGGCATTATTAAACGCTGAACAAGCCCCCTTTTTTGTGGGCGATAGACCGCGTGCTAAAGCGAGCATAGAGCGCTGGTACGACGTCGAACGACCGTGGGTAAAAGTCACCGTAGACACGGATGGCATACACCAAATTGACTACCGTTGGCTGGAGCGATTCACCCAGATCAAATCCATTGACCCACAAACGCTTCAGCTATTTTACGCGGGGCATGAGCAACCCGTTTACGTGGCAGGTGAGGGAGATGGGCGATTTGACGAAAGCGACCACCTGCTCTTTTACGGCCAGTTTCGCCGCGGTACGGGACAACACGAAAACCTATATGGCAGAGACAATACCTATTGGCTCACCTGGGGTGGACCACGTGGCATGCGCTACAAAGACAAGAGCGCAGCGCCCAATACGAGTTACCCACATACGGATTCGTTCTGGCACATCGCCCACTTTCAACGCGACTTGATATTTGATGCACTGGTCTCTGCGCCCGACGCCGAACGGGATCACTGGTTTTGGACGCTCAACAACAAACCGCTCACTGCTACAAAAGCCAACGTTCCTTCCGCCGCCGAATTTCCCGGTGACCTGCCCTATCCAGATCTGGACCGGGCGTATAACGCACTCATCCGCATAGCCCTGCACGGCGCTTCTGACTTGGGACACCACACCGTGCTCAAGCTCAACGCACGCAAAGTGTTGGTGGATACCGTGTGGGGAACATCCGGGAACGGTATGATCGATTTTCTGGGCGAGTTTAGCGTCGATCGGAGTCACCTAAAAGACGGTCGCAACCGCATCCTACTACAGGTCTTTGCCGATCAGGCAAAATTTGATCTGATGTGGTTCAACTGGTTCGAGATCGGCTATTTTCGCCGCTATGTCTCACACTTGGGCTACCTCGAAGCCTCTCACCCAGCCTCAGAAGGACATCAGATTGCAGCGCAGAAATTTACCCACCCGCACGTAGAGATTTTTGAACTCAAAAGCGGAATACGCCTAACGGATGCAGACATAAGGCAAGACGGCAATCTCTACACCGTAACGTTTGCAGACCGCGCAGAGCACGACGCGCTCTACGTCATGGCAGATAGCACCACGTTCTTAACTCCGCAAGGTGAACCGGAAGCCTATTCTTCGTGGCGCACTTTTTCTGGTGCTGACCTGCTCATCTTATCCCATCCGCGTCATATGAACGCCGCCGAACGCCTAGCCGAACATCGTCGCACAAACGGCCTAAGCGCCATTGCCATATCGAGTCAGGATATATACGACGAGTTTTCCCATGGACTCATGGATGCCGAAGCCATTGCCGCATTTATAAAGCACGCCTATGCGAACTGGCCGCTGCAGCCGCGCTACATCATCCTGCTCGGCGATGACACCTGGGACTATAGAAACATCATCGGCGGCGGCCGACCCAACGTGGTTCCCAGCCTCTACTACCAGTCTCGAGGCCGCGGATTGGCGCCGAGTGATTTCCTCTACGCTCTGGTCGACGGCGACGATCTCCTACCCGACCTCTCCATAGGACGCCTGCCCGCCTCTTCGAGCAGAGAGGCCGAAGTCATAGTGGACAAAGTCATTTCATACGATTCGCCCGTATCTGGCCCGTGGCGCACGCGGGCCCTGTTTGTCGCCAACTATCACCCTAAAGACCTCTTTGCCGAGCCGAGCGACTCACTTATAGCGCGCTATGTGCAACCCACCGGCCTACAGCCAATAAGAGTCTACAATACCGACGAACAGACCATACCAAATCCAACCGGCCGCGCCTTTACCAGAGCTCTTAATGAGGGAGCGCTGCTTCTAAACTTTAACGGCCACGGCAGTCCCGGAACAATGCAGTCCCTCTTTACGCTCAGCCTGCCCAACTGGGGCTATATGGGCCATGTGCAAAACGGACGGCGCCTACCACTCATACTGGCACTCTCTTGTTTGAACGGTCTCTTTTCCAATCCGGTTGTCGAAGGGATCGCAGAAGCATTTGTCAAGCGCAGCGACGGTGGAGCCATCGCATATATTTCCGCTAGTGCAAAAAGCTTTGTCGCACAAAACGACTTGCTGAGCGACCGGTTCTACAACGCACTATTCGCTTCTGATCACTTCTCTTTTGGCCCAGCACTCGACGTGGCTAAAGCACAGGTCCTAGCCGCACATCCAAGCTGGATAGACGCCGCGCTCACCATGCAGCTACTGGGCGACCCAGCGCAGCAGTTGGCCTTGCCCACGGCGCCTGATTACGTGGCTCAAACTCTGACTATCGACGCAGATTCCCTGCAGGGACACAGCACGATAGAGGTGCACGCGACGCTGGCAAACTATGGGATAACAGGCGGCGACAGCGTACTCGTTGAGGTTTTCGCGTATCCGGAAGGAAAGATGCTACCGGATACTTTACAGAGTATCTTAGAGCCTCCCTTTAGCGGAGAGCGAACGCTGTCTTTTAATTGGTCCACTGGTGCGCGACGCGGCCCGTGGCGTCTGGTATTGAGATTAGATGGCAACGATATGCTAGCGGAAATTGACGAAGACAATAACGCGCTCGCACAGGACATAGAGATTCGCGCACCGCTCATAGCCGAACCCATCTACCCAGCTGACAACGCGGCAATCAGCGCAGATTCGCTCCGTTTGGAAGCAATCCTACCACACGACGTAAACGCATTATTCTGCGAATTTGAGCTCGCGTCTAGCCCTGACTTCACAGATGCAGTGCGTTCCCCGCTCATAGCAGTAGAGGACCGCATGGCGGTGTATCAGCCAGCATGGAAAGACGACGAGACATATTTTTGGCGTGTGCGACTCTATGCAGAGGGCACGGCTAGTGTATGGAGCGATGCCCGGTCGCTGCGCACAGCAGACGGTCCTGTCTGGAGTCAGCAAACCGTTCAGCTATTACACGCGGCCGACCCTCGCTTTGAGCTGCGAGAAGAAGCGCTGACCCTATCATCTATTCCCCAGCCCCTACGACCCGATAGCACAACGCGGGAGGACGGTTTCACTGTGCGCGACCACGCGGGATCCGGCATTCTGGTCACCGATGGGACTTGGCTATATGCCAAACGCTGGTATAACGACGACTCGACCATTTATCCAGGGAACGACTACTTCACACGCATTGGAACCGGTCTAAAAGACACGTTTCGTGGCGGCAATTTCGGGGCAGTCGGCGATTCGACGACAGCCGGCATCTCGGCGACTTACCACAGCGACGGATACATTTACAATGAAAGTGGTAGGGCCTACGAGCTCGAACGGCTTTCTCTGCAAACGGGCATGCTCGACACCGTTGCCGTGCCAGATGGTCTGTTAGAATGGCAATTTGGCCATGTTGAAGACGGACACTCTCTCATTACTTCCGACGGGACTTACATTTACAACGTCTCCATGAGCACCTCCCAAGGCGCACGCAACGCTTGGAACGTGCGTGTCTTCGATCCAGCCCAGTCGTGGACCCTAGTGCGAGAATTCACTTCGCCACCAACCGAAAATGGTTTCACCTTCGAGTGGACCGACGGTATCCTCGCCGATGGCAG
>CAXGPR010000158.1:0-5409 GCA_964011675.1 uncultured bacterium | reverse complement strand
TGTTTTTGCTTATATTTGGAAGGACAAAAGAATAACCCCCTGTAAAAACAGGGGGTTATAAAGTGGTGGCTCCTCCCAGAATTGAACTGGGGACACAGGGATTTTCAGTCCCCTGCTCTACCAACTGAGCTAAAGAGCCACCCAATTCGGTCGATTAAATTAGGTAGCTTATATAATCTTGTCAAGGATACGAAATGCCCGTCGCACTGATCCCGTTTAACATGCCGGACCCTGCAGAAATACCCTCCCATATAATCGATGCGCTCGAAGCAATGGAACCCGACGAGGCGGTGAAAAAAGGAATGGAACTGCTGATGCAGATTGAGGCTGCCGAAACTATGGTATACGAACGGGTCGATGCAGAGGAGCGGCCGCAACTGCAGTGTGTGCTGGGTCGGCGCGCTTCTGATCTGGAGGCTGTTCTTCGTGAATCCAACGGATCTTTTGCAGGAGCGATAATCGCACAAAAATCTTCTCTCTTGGTGATGGGGCAAGCCAGCGTAGACGAGGAGAGCGATTTGCCCAGCGGTGTGGTGGATTTTCTGTTAGACGGGGCTTCGGAAGGAAGCACGGGATTCAACTACATTTTACCGCTGAGCGATCATGATGGAGGCGTGCTTGGTGCGCTGACGATCATGCGTTCAGCAGGCGATGGCCCGCTCAACCATGAGCAGCCCAATATCTGCGAGGCGATGCGCCTGCAGCTGAGTGCTATATTGAGAGGTTAAAACTAAAGGCCATTAAAAAAAAATCTCCGACCACAGAATGCAGCGGTCGGAGATTTTTTTTGATGGTTGGAGTGACTTAGGCGGTGGCTGACTCTACGACGCCGTGTTCAACCATCCAAGCTTCGACTTCTTCACCGCTGACGTCGGCCAACATCTGTCCGTTAATCTCGACGCAGGGAGATAGTGGTTGTCCACTTTTCTGCACCATCTCTGCGTAGATATCCGGGTTATTTATGATATCTTTGTCTTCGTACTCGAGTCGGTACTTAGCGAATGTTTGGCGCACGCTATTGCTCCAGCCACAAGTAGGTTTTAAATAGGCCACGATTTGAGGGGTTTCAGCCATCCTTCATTCCTTTCTCATAAATTGTGGATATTGAGAATTTTAGGTGACGTATTTTTTTCTTTTTTCGAATTCGAATATAGATAGGGGGATGTATCTGTCAAGCGGATAAGCTTATAGGTCGTTTTGAGTTTGACGCATAGTTAGGCTGCCCTTAAATTGAAACCATCTTGAAAACCCCTCTCTCAAAACGATTGATTTAGGATAGTTAATGGCTTCTAAAGAAGTGTTATATATAGAAGGTGGTCAGTCACTGCGCGGAGAGGCGGTTGTGCAGGGATCAAAGAATGCGGCTCTACCCATGATTGCCGCTTCGCTTCTAGCTACAGAAGGACAGACCGTTTTACGGCGGGTCCCGCCGGTCAAAGACGTGATAGTGGCGCTGCAGGTGCTACGCGAACTTGGCGCGCGCGTCGAATATGACGCGGAGGACGGCGTGGCTGTAATTGATGCGACAGGAGATATCTCGCACAGGCTTCCTGAAGATCTCTCTTCGCGGTTCCGTGCATCCGTGCTTTTTGTCGGTCCTTTGCTGAGTCGGTTTCGTCGTGCCTGGATACGCGAAGTGGGAGGATGCACAATCGGATCGCGTCCTACTGATTACCACTATCGCGGTTTTGCTCGACTTGGGGCTGAGGTGCAGGGCATCACGGGAGGTGGATTTGACGTCGTAGCCGAGCGACTGGCTGGATCGTATATGTACTGCGATTTACCCAGCCACACGGGTGTGGAAAATTTGGTAATGGCTGCTTCGCTTGCGGAAGGCGAATCCATAATAGAGAATGCGGCCTCAGATCCCGAGATAGTTGACTTTGTCCATCTGTTGCAAAAGATGGGAGCTGACGTAGAAGGCGCGGGTACGCGGACTGTGCGCATTCGCGGCGTAGAGAAACTGCGCGGGGCGGAACACGAGGTTATGTACGATCGCTTAGATGCGGGCATGCTCATGATGGCAGGCGCGATTACAGGCGGAGATATTCGTCTCCAGGGAGTGGAGCTGGACCATTTGGGTATTTTCACAGCTAAGCTGCAGCAAATGGGCGTGCAGACTGTGCAAGACGGGAATTGGCTGCGTGTGAAAGGCCCCGAGGCGCTGTCGCCCATCAACGTGGTGACTACGTTTTACCCTGGCTTTCCCACCGATTTACAGCCCTGTATAATGGCGCTTTCATGTGTTGCAAAGGGAGATAGCTATGTGCGCGAGACTGTTTTTGAGAACCGTCTCGGGCACGTCAAAAACTTGCGTGCTTTCGGTGCACAGCTCTCCCCAGAAAAAGATAATCTGGTGATCGTGCACGGCCCCGCTCGGCTAAAGGGTTGCCAAGTGCGTGCGCTCGATATACGAGCGGGAGCCGCCTGTGTTTTGGCCGGTTTGGCGGCTGAAGGACGCACGAGTATCCACAACTTGTATCAGCTCGATCGCGGTCATGCAAATCTCGAGGATCGCCTACGCGGATTGGGCGCGAAACTGGAGCGCTTGTAGAGACGACGGAATTACTCCACGCCTGCCCTTTTTGACCGGACAAACGATGCGCCATGTCTGAACGCACTCTAACTCAATATCAGCGCGAAGTGGACGCGTGGATTCGAACCGTTGGCGTACGCTATTTTTCCGAACTGACGAATACGGCGGTGTTAATGGAAGAAGTTGGCGAGTTGGCACGTCTGATGTCGCGGACCTACGGAGACCAGAGTTTCAAAGAGGGTGAAGATCGCGATCTCGGTATGGAAATGGCCGATGTGCTGTTTGTGCTCATTTGTCTGGCTAACCAGACGGGCGTCGATCTTGAAGAAGCCTTCGAGCGGGCAATGGACAAAAAGACCCGTCGCGACCGTGATCGCCACGCAAATAATCCCAAATTACAGAGCGAGTAGCACCTCATGCGTCCATGCAGTCGGTTTGTGGTGCTGTGTGCATTGGTTCTGATGGGACTTTCCTGCAGGGCTGTTAATCCCACCGCCAGTCTTGACTATACGCCGAGTACGTTAGCGATGGGACCGCTTTGGATTGCGACATGGCTTCCCGCCGGCATGAATGACTTCCGCTTTGGGCCGCAGAATCGCGACTACCTTGCGCGACTCGGCGTCAACGCTGTGCAGTGGCTACAGCGCCATAGAGATGATCGGGGAACGGCCGAAGAGCAGTTGATGCGTTTTGCTTCTGATCGGGGCTGGCAAATGTTGGCTTACTATGAACCCCATGATTTCAGTCCTTATGATAAATTGCATAACTGGGCAACGCGTGGAGATGGGCTAAACTCGGACTCTCTGCGCGTAGTTGTGGAAAGCGTATACAGACAGTGGAATGCGAACTCAGCTTTTGCTGGATACCTAGTTGGCCACGAGGATTATCGGCTGGCGCAGTATGCCTCACTGTCTGAGGTTATTGATATGATTGCGTTGATCGATGCGGGCCGTCCTGCCTACAGCGTAGGACGTTTGCGTGACTACGAAGACCCAAGCGCCTTCTTTGATGCGCTATTTGGTTCGGGCGGAACAGATAACGTGTTCCAGCAGGAGCATTACGTATTTCGCGGCGGAGTCCCAGTAGAGGGCAGTTCGTTTCAACGCCGAATTAACCTGCTCGCGGATGGCTTTGATGAGGTCGCGCGTGGTCTCGAGGGGCGTTCGGGGCACTGGCATGCGATCGTTCAAGTGCAAAGCGAAATGCGCGGAACGCAAGCATATTATCGCAAGCCCACGCCTGCGGAGATTCGGTTACAGGTTGGCTTAGGCCTGTCGCGAGGGGCGTCGGGTATCGTGTATTTTTTGTACAGTTCAGGGGTTGAAGAACTGCGAGACAATGGGGGAAGCGTGGTGGAAACGCGCGTGTATGAAGGGCTAGTCGATGTGAACGGTGTGCCCACGTCCAACTACGCGGCTGTGCAGCAGATCAATAGCGATCTGCGTGCGCTGAGTCCCACGCTGGAAACGCTACACTTCCATGGCACTCTTTCCTCGCGTCTTCTTCTACAAAATAGTCTTATTCGACGTATTGACGGAGAAGTCGAAGTTGGTCTCTTCGGTGACGGTCAGCGGATTAGCCATATTTTGGTTGTCAATCGCTGGGCGCACGCGGCCCAGCAGGTGCGCCTAGTGCTGAGTGAACACTCGGTATCTTATGCTATGGCCGGAGTAGAATACGATCAGAAAAAAAACTGGGTTGTTCTACAACTCGCGGCGGGTGATTTTCATTTGTTGCGTATTGAGCAAAGGAGCAGTGAAGATGGGTAAGCTGGAAGGCAAAGTTGCCCTGGTAACGGGAGGCAATCGCGGCATTGGTAAAGCGATTGCTCGTGCGCTGGCCTCAGAGGGTGCTGCGCTGACACTCGCTGCGCGCGGAGCTGATGCGCTATCAGAGACGGCTCGAGAAATAGCTTATGAATTTGGCGTTGAAGTGTTGGATGTGCCGACAAACGTGGCAGATGAAGCGCAGGTCGACGTGCTCTTTGCCCGCGCTCGAGAACGGCACGGCTGCCTTGATATTCTCATCAATAATGCGGGTGCCTTTGACGGAGGGCCTATTGAAGACATCACCATGGAAGCGTGGAATAACGTGGTGGGTGCCTGCCTAACGGGGCCTTTTCTGTGCACGCGTTCAGCCTTTCGCACGATGAAGGAGCAAGGGGGTGGACGCATTATCAACATAGGCAGTATATCGGCCCAGATGCCGCGAATGTACTCGGTGCCTTATACAGCGACCAAGCACGGGGTATGGGGTTTAACTAAAGCCGCTGCCTTAGAGGGACGAGACCATGGGATCGTTGTTTCTGCTCTGCATCCGGGCAATGTGCGCGTAGAGCGACGCATGAACGAGGGCAGCAATACGGCTGGTAGTGGTATGGTTTCGGATGATGGGGAGCCGATGATGACCATGGAAGAAATAGCCGAAGCTTGCTTACACATGGCTGCGCTGCCGCCGCACGTTAATTTTCTCGAAGCGATCGTACTGCCTACTGAACAGCACTATGTAGGTCGCGGCTAACGTCTAGTGCATAGGTACGTGTCTGCCACGAGGAGGCGTATAAATGAGTCCCGCTGATCATGAAAATCGGTGGATTTTTATATTACCTGCTATGAGCTATGAACTGCATGCCGAGGTTAATACGTCTCTGCGTGTATAGGAAAAGATTATATTCTTTGTATAACTAAACCGCCTGCGCGACGGTTTAGTTATGTTCGGTTACAAGCTGCTGTGCTACAATATGAGGTAAAAATTTTCTATGGCGCCATCCGCCGACTGCCCGAATCATAATTAGACGTATTGCTTCACTGGGGCATCAGTGCGACAATGGTTAAGAGGCCGATTTCCTAGTTTTTTATATCGGAAATGGTGTG
>CAXGPR010000157.1:0-5510 GCA_964011675.1 uncultured bacterium | reverse complement strand
TTATTTCTAAGACCTCAAATAGGGCATCTCCATCCGGACTCAGCACCGGATAATTCCCTTCCTGAAAAGGAACATAATTCACATATAAATTTAAATCTACTTGGGGATTCAAATTAGACACTACGTCTACTCCGCCTCGCACTTTTACCTTTACAAACTCGGGATCTGCTCGCAGCTGACGACCGCCCGCATTGCGAATTGAAACTGGAACGCCCGTCAAATCATTATCAGCCAGAATCTGCACATCAGCTTGAACGCGCACACTGCGCTGTCCCAAAACCCAGAGATCACCTTCTCTTGTGGACAAAGAGACCCTTTCATCCACATCATCACGCACATCGTCTAATAGAAGGGTATCTGTTGCAATATACTCCATAGCATCAACAGTCTTGCGAGGACCAACGATGCTAACACGTGAAGGTTTAATGGACAGGGAACCGACTAGGACGTGCGCAGGAGCTACCTGCACGTTTACATTAAGGGCAACGGGCAGTTTTCGCTCTATTCTCAGGTCGAAGCGAACTTCCAACTCACTTGGCGCAACAATTTCCTCTACCTCAACGTCTAACTCTGAGTCGCGCTTTTCTATCTGATCAAGCTGGAGGCGGTAAATTCGGCGAGAACCGACTTCGCCCTCCGTTCGCAATCGCAGAACAAAATCTTCTTTTTCAACCAGCAGGATATCTTTACCAGACCCCTTTATCTGCACTAATGCGCGATCTGGGACCCTGTTTGCAATTATAACAGGGCGGTTAGACGGCGTATCAACAAGTGGGGGGTTCTCTACGATAAGACGAATATTAACTTCGCGCGTATAAGTGTGCTCTGTTACGGCGTGGAACCATAAAAAGCACGCCAACAGTACAGCGCCGACTCTGATGCCCCAATCACTAATCTTCATCCCAAAGAAAGCCTCATAGAGAGGAAAAGGCCCCCTAGGGAGCCTTTTATACTGCAGTATTTAGCTTGTTGTATGCTGCTATAATAACCTTCTTGCGATAGATATCACTTATACGACTCTTTGAGCTCCTTCCCTGTACTCAATTCTCCGTTATCTATTCTTATGTGATAGCCGCACTCCGGATTGGTGCAGGCCCACGCTTTGTAATGGATAGCAGCACCATCTCTACCGTAATCAGAAAGGGGTACTAACACCCCTTCAGAACACTTCAGACACGAAGGAAAATTGCTTATTCCCATCCGTTCCTCCCCTCACTTTTAAGTGGTTCAGATAATGTGGATGGACCCACGTAAGTGCCAGCAACACTTTGCATTGACGTGTTTGACTGCTAGAATGTAGAATGACGATAAGCCAATGTCAACCAATCTCAGCATCTCCAAAAGAGGATGCATATTGAAATATTGCCATTTCCTGTTCGTGCGTTTCAATTGAACCGGGACGTTCCGCCCTCACCTTATATATCGCAGTCGAGGGTTCATGTCCCCGTTCTACCAAATAGCAGGCAAGCATAGTCCCCGTTCTTCCCAGACCCGCTGCACAATGAACAAGAACCGGTTTCCCCTTTTTAATGCAGACCGTTGAAAAAGCTAAAAATTCTTCAATTTCTTTAAAAGAAGGGGGCGACATATCGAGGATTGGTAGATGCAGGTAGTCCATTCCCACAGCAGTCAAGGCACTGGATACAAGAGGCTGTTCGGTTAGGGATACGACTGCATCGATACCGAGTTCCTTGAGTTCCCATAAATCGCTGATCAAGATCTGTCGGGATTCGGGGTAAAAGCCACCTATCTGACCAGATCCCGCAATTTTATCAGGTATTAACCAGCTAAAATTAGGGATCATTATGGTCTTTTTCAGATGCTTTAGTTGGGCCTTCAACCCAGTACTCCCCATTTTCGCCCACTTCTTTTTTCCAAATTGGAACTATTTCTTTTAGGCGGTCAATCGCGTAATGACAAGCTTGGATCGCTTCATGCCTATGCGGACTTGCCACAGCGATCAGCACACTAATCTCACCTATTTCTAACCGTCCAATCCTATGCAAAATAGCGATGTCTTCCACGCCCCATTTGTCGCCTACTTCTGTCCCAATTTGTGCCATCTTTTTCTCTGCCATGGGCGCATAGGCTTCATATTCTAAATACTGCGTCTTTTTATTCCCCGAATGGTCTCTTACGACTCCTGCAAACGTAACAACCGCACCGTGCCGATCTTTCAGCACATCATCATACAACCCATCGAGCCTAATGGTGTTCTCTACTATCTTGAACACATTCAACCACCGCTCACTGGAGGTATAAAAGCGACTTCATCCCCGCAACACAGCCTTACTGCATCATCTACATACTCTGTATTTACCGCAAATGACAGTGTTTTCTCCAAAGGCTTTAATTCAGGATGCTCGACATAAAGCTGCTTCTTTAGCTCACTCAAGGTAGCCTGGTCATCCACTTCATAATCCATTGCCTTCACACCCGTTATATCACGACATGTTGCAAAGAAAAGTAATTTTACCTTCAATGAGTAAACCTCCAGAATTGGAGCGAGCAATATAACTGCAGACAAAAACACAATATAACAAAAAGACCGCCGGATTCTGAAGAATCCAGCGGTCTAAAACAGTAGTTTTTGCTACTACTATTGGAGCAAGGTCATCTTTCTCTTAGCGATAAAGTCACCTGCGCGAAGCTGGTAAAAATAGATTCCGCTACCAACTTTGGCTCCACTGTTATTCCTACCATCCCACATCTGCTTGTAACTACCAACCGTCATAGGCTGTGCGTCAACCAACTTACGAACTACCTGTCCGGCCATATCGTAAATAGTTAAACTGACAACCTGATCACCACTTAGATCGAAACTGATCATCGTTTCGGGATTAAACGGGTTGGGAAAGTTCTGCTGAAGAGCGTTAACCGTTGGCAGAGCCAACTCGGCAACCGCCGTCGGTGAAAGCAGGACCTCAACAGTCTGCGAACGAGAAGTCGTTCCGTCAAGATCAATCTGATTCAGATAGTAATACAGCACATCAACCTGTGGCAAGTTAGAGTCGATGAAATCGTACGACTTAAACTCGTCACTGTTACCGTCGCCAAGTATCATATCACTGACTTTGGTAAACACGCGACCATCTGTACTACGAAAAACTTCCCAACCAAGATTGTTTGACTGAGATGCAACACCCCACTGGAGTAGGACTCCTTCATCCACGGTAACCTGTGAAGTAAAGCTAGCCAACTCGGCAGCCACGGGAACATCCCACGTCGCGCTGAAGTCGACAGATAGGTCTCTTGTAACGCCTTCCGAGTTATCGACACTTGCACTGACCGTTACGCTCAGGCTCGTGGTGCCTCCAGAGCGATCAGCTTCGGCATCAAAAACCAAGGATACTAAACCATCTTCTTCAATGACGTAAGGAAAAGAAACTTCTTCTCCTGCCACAACTTCATAGCTTCCGCCATCAAAATACTCATCCAGAAGATAAACTGACTCTGATCCATTGTTTAGGATCAGCAAAAATGCTTGAACTTCTGACCCGAGGTTACCTTCAGAATCTGATAGCTCAACAGAAATTGCTAACTCTCCAGCACTGCCGTCCAAGACGTCGCCTTCACCGACAGCAGAGTAGTCCAAGCTCGCGTCCGTCACAGTGACGGCTTCCAAAATGGGCTCAACGACCGGCGGAGCAGGAGGAGGAGGCGGATTAACCGCAATACTCAAACCTAAAGCGTCCGCGTCAAATACATCGCGATCGGTAGAAGATGGCCCAAGAGACACACGTGTCACCGTGATCGTTGCTTCCGTATCGGAAGTAAAATCAGCGGAGGTTGTCAGCGTGAAAGTCCCCAAGCCAGCATCTCCATCAACAGCTGCTCCAAAGCTCGCAGCACCACTCTTTACCTGTCCATCTGCGGGAAACTCAACACCCGGAGAAATCGTAAAAGCCGAATTCTGGGCAAAAGTCGTCGAAGAAAGATCGAAAGCATCAGCCGGAGAAACAGTCAAAGTCACGTCAAACTGTTTAACTCCAACCATACCTGCACCCGAAAGAGCAACTTCAACTGTAGCACCTGCACCAACATCGGATATTTCCGTGTCGCCACCGATAGATACGACAACACCGGCGTTATCACCGGCGGTGGATGCGCTACAGAGCGCGAGCAGGAAGGCGGTAGCAAGAGGAAAAATCTTGCGCACGCTATTCTGCATAGTTGGTTCTCCTATTTCTTTGTTTTTGACCAAACTAACGCGTTAACCATCAAGGCATAGTGGGATGGGAACTCCGAAGAGACCCCATCCCACTACACTAAGTAATTCTAACCTTACTTGAGCAGCAACATTTTCTTGACTTCGAGGAACTCACCTCCCGCCTGCAGGCGATAGAAGTAAAGACCCGAGGACAAGCTGTGTCCCTGATCGTTGGTAGCATCCCACTGGACCATGTAGCGGCCCGCGTTCTGGTTGTTATCAACGAGGGTGCTAACAACCTGCCCCACTACGTTGAAAACCTCCAGACGCACCTGAGATGCTTCTGGTAAGGCATACTTGATGGTCGTAGCAGGGTTGAACGGGTTCGGATAGTTGTTTGCCAAGGCAAAAGCCTCCGGACGCGTCTGAATCTGCACTGGTGCCGGCAACGCCACGGTGTTGACGGCGAAATCGCCGTCGCGAACCTGACTATCCGTCACTTCGATGTAGGTGTTTTCGATATCTGCCTTGGTGCGGAAAACCATGCTCATACCGAGCACGCCTTCTGTAACAGTCTCACCATAGGCGGCGATGTCGACTTGACCTTCCGTCTGCGTGATAGCACGCGGCGTGGCCAACTCACCCTCACCTAGCAACGAGTTTGTCGTTACCGTGCGAACGTATTCCAACACTTCGGCGTCATAGACAACCGACAGACCATAACCCTTCATCTGCACGTAGTCGGCTAAGTCGACGTCGATAACCACTTCTTCACCCACGCGAGGTAGTTCAGCGGAGGCCTCAAGATAGAGGCGTGCATCGGCGTTAAGACCAGCCTGCATCGGAACCACCTTGCCAGCGGCTTCGATTCCACGGCCGAAGTTATCGGCGAAGACGAAGAAGTCATCGAAATCGACTCTCGGCAGACCTGCGCTAGGCGCCAGGTCGAAAGCCGGTTCGAATGATTCATCAGCCGCCGTCAAACCGAAGTTATCAGCGAAGATGAAGAAGTCATCAAAACCAACTTGGTTGTCTGCGCCGAAGAGGCCGAGAACCGCCTTGCCGTTCTTGTCGACCACAGTGTTACGAATAGCCATAGCCGTTCGCTCCACATCCGATTCCGTCACGTTGTCTTCGTCATACGGAGCAACAGAGTAAGTGTAACGAACGCCGTTGAACGCCGTCTGGTCGACGAAAGAAGTCGAACCGGAAGCAGCCTTACCAATCAGCGCGTATTCACCCATTGCGCCCACCTTGCGGTAGATGTTGTAACCCTTGACACCGGCAACCATATCGGATACCGAGCCGAGCGAGACCGCGTTGGAGGCACTGCGTGCCAGCATGCGATCGTCTTCCGACT
>CAXGPR010000156.1:0-5595 GCA_964011675.1 uncultured bacterium | reverse complement strand
GGCGACGAGCGCATTCTCGTGCGTCCGGATCTGACCGAGGACCTGAGCGTGCAGGCGCCGGCTCTGCGCCGTTTGGAAAGCGGGGACCTGCTGCTGATGTGTCTGCACTCGCACCGGGCCGACGGAGAGGGCGAAATGGGCGGAAGCAGCAGCAGCATGGAGCTGTTTCGCTCGCGCGACGAGGGGGAGACCTTCGACTCGGTCGGCTATTTGTGGCGCCGCTCGCCGGGCCAGTGGTTGCAGGGCGGCGCGTCCAGCCTGCTGCAGCTGGCGTCGGGCCGTCTTCTGGCGCCGTTTCACTACGGCACGGGATGGCAGGGATCGCAGCACAACAGAGTCTCCTGCATGCTGTCGGACGACGAGGGGGATACATGGCGCAAGTCAGAGGCCGATATCGACCTGCCGATGCGCGGTGCGATGGAGGCCTCCGTGGCCGAACTGCTCGACGGCGAGCTGGTGCTCTCGCTGCGCACGCAGCTGGGCGCGGTCTTTCTTTCGCGCTCGTCTGACGGCGGGCAGCACTGGAGCCTGCCGCAGACGACGGGGCTGCGCTCGCCCGAGTCGTGCACCTGCCTGCGCGCTATCCCCGGCACGGACGATCTGATTCTGTGCTGGATCGACAGTCCGTACGATCCAACGCACCACCACTTTGGTGTGCGCACGCCGCTGGCGCTGGCCCTGTCGCAGGACCGCGGGCAGAGCTGGACGCGGCTGGGCAACGTCGCCCACCGCGACGAGTTCAACTTTTTTGACATTGGCTGCGATTTTGTCGACGACGAGACGGCCATTTTAACCTACGGTTTTTACGGGCCGAATGACTACGAAAACAATCTGCCGGACCAAGAGTGGCACGATCCAGAAGTCATGGACCTGCACGCCGTGCGCCTGACGAAAGCGTGGATCTACGCGCGCTTGGCCGAGGTGCAGGGTGGATAGCTTGAGCGGAGAGGAGACGAGCGCTATGCGCAAGCGGATTATCTGGTTTTGCAACACGGAGTACGTCGCCGAGCACCCCGAGTCGTTGGTGTGGCTGCGCGATGAAATCGGCCTGACGACCATTATGCCAGAGAGCCCGATTTGTCATACGTCGGGTTTTGCCGCCACGCCGGAAGTGGCCGCACGTGGACCCTTTGAGGACTGGCGCTCGCGCGCCGGTCGCTGGCCCAAGGCGGACGACGGGATCTATCCGCCGGTGGCCGGCGTGGTCGGGGGCTTTGACGACGCGCCTTTACGCCGCGTGCTGGAGGCGGCCGAGCCGGCGGGTATCGAGGTGTGGGGACACATCGGCCTGTGGAGCTACGGCGGCGACGTCTATCCGGAATGGGCGATGCGCGATATCGACGGCAGCGAGCTCGATCCCCGCTACGGGCGCTGGGGCATTGGTCTGTGCCCGAGCAAGGAGGCCGTCAACGCGTGGGTCGAAGAGGGCCTGCTCGACGTGATCGATCGCTACTGCTTAGACGGTTTTTGCGTAGACCACGCCCGCTATCCGCAGCCGGCTAACGTCCACGCGCTGGCCGCCTGCGGCTGTGCCGACTGTCGAGAGGCGGCCGAGGCTAACGGCTTTGACGTGGATGCGCTGATCGGCGCGGTGCGCGATGCGCGCGGCGTTCTGGAGGGGCTAGATGAAGTGCGCGTTAAACGGGCCGAAGCTTCCGGGGGCAGCGGCGAGGTGATCCTCGACGCGCTGGGCATGGACGGCGGCTCGCTGATGCAGTGGTTTCGCTGCCGGGCCGCGCTGCTGGCTGGGCCCATGGCGCACTTTCGTGCCGCCGTGCAGGTGGCCCAGCCGGAGCTGGTCTTTGGCAGCGATATCTTTCCGCCGTCGGTTGCGCTCCTGGGCGGTCACGACGTGCGGCGCTGGGAGGAGGCGACGGACTTTATCACGGGCGGGACGTCGGCCGGCGGCGTGGTGGGCTGGGCGACGGGTGCGGTCTATGCGGCCTCTTCGTGGGTGCGCGCGCTGCGTGCGCTCAATCCCGAACTTGACGAAGCGCGCCTGTGCCGGGTCGCGCGGCTGTTTTTCGCGCTAGACGACGTGCCCTGGCCCGACAGCGCCGACGCGTTGGAAGAGAGCGAGGCCATCGAGGTCTACTATCGCCGCGAGCTAGGCCGACTGAAGCTGCTGAGTAGGGGAGGGATCCCCCTCTATCCGCCCATTGCCGGCGGCGGCGATCCGGTGCGCGTGCGCGCCTTGGCCAACGCGGTAGCCGAGAGCGGCTGTCACGGCGCGATGGTGACGCTCGACCCATCCAACCGAGAGAGCATACAGGCGCTGGGCGAGGAGCTGGGCAGAGTGCGGGCGTAGCAAACGCGTTTGATCTTTATTGCGATGGGATCGGGAACAATGGGTGCGTGCAGGCGTCGCACCTAGTTTAGGTTGAGGGCCGTAAAACTGCACGTGTGAGAAAGGGTGGAATGCAAACGATCGTTGCCGTTGTGCTGTGTGTTGGATTGGCCGTGAATGCGGTCGGTGCCGCAGAAAATGGACGCTTGGTCGGTCAAGTGCTGGACGGAATGACCAAGCAGCCGCTGCCGGACGCTGTCGTCGCGGTTGTGGGCACCGAATGGGGCGCGGCCACCGACGGAGAGGGCCGCTTCCAAATAGACGCCCTGCCGGAAGGCGTCTACAAGCTTTCCGTCCACTTTATCGGCTATCACAGCCTGTTTAAAACCGACGTGCGCGTCGTGCGCGACAAGGTGACCTACGTCGAGGCTGTTGAGCTAAAGCAGTCCGTTATCGAGGGCGAAGAGACCGTGGTTTCGGCTGGGTACTTTCGCGAAGACGCGCAGGCGCCGGTCTCGTCTTTTACCTATACGCGCGATGAAATTCGCCGCACGCCCGGCGCCACGGGCGATATTTTTCGGGCCATGGAAACGCTGCCCGGCGTCAGCACATCGGGCGGCGAATTTGCCGCCTTTTCGGTGCGCGGCGGTAGTCCGAAAGAAAATATCATACTCATTGACAATATTCCCTTTGATAAGATCAGTCATTTTAACGGGGGCTCGACGGAAGAGCAGAACAAACAGGGCGGGCGCTTTAGCATTTTTGCCCCGAATCTAATCGAAGAAGCGCGCTTTCAGGCGGGTGGTTTTTCGGCCCAGTACGGCGGCAAGCTGGCTTCCTTTCTCGACATTCGCCTCAAGGAAGGCAATCGCCAAACGCCGACGGTGGACGGTCGCTTCGATATAACGGGCTGGGAGCTCAACTACGATGGCCCGGCCTATCTGCACGGCGGCACGTCTCTCGTCCTCTCGGCGCGCCATACGGACTTTGAGCGCATTCTCAATCAAACGGGCCAGGACGATTTGGGCTGGCCGCGCTTTGACGATCTGATTGTTAAATCCACGACCTCGCTCGGTGCGCGGCACGTGGTCTCTCTCTTAGGTATTTACGCACCGGAAAAATTTGACCGCGACGTCGGACACGTGCTCAACAGCGCGGGGGCTGCGTCCAACGATGCGGTGGACTTTCAGGAATCCAAATCGCTGCTCGGCGTCAACTGGCGCGTTCTAACCGGTCCGCGCAGCGTGCTGCAGACGAGCGTCTACCGGCGCTATACGGACCGGTTGGTGCGCGCCGGCAAGGCGTGGCCCATTCGAGAAGGAGCCGATCGCCAAGAGCTATTCCTCACGAGCTATGGCATAGAGCAGGACAACGAAGAGCGCGAGGTTGGCCTGCGCTCGGTCTTTACGCAGGTGCGCTCAGCGCGCAGCACGTGGATGGCCGGGGTCGAGCTGAGTCAGCTGGCCATCGACAACCGGTGGACGCAGTACGGCGTCGACACGCTGTACGTGTATAGCGCAGGCGATCGACGGCCGGATCCGTCGCAGCGCTTTATCGTGCGCCGGCCCGAGTTGGTAAACGCAGACGTCGGCGCAGATAAGAGCGCGCTGGCGGCCTTTGGCGAGTGGAGTCAGCGCGCGACGGCGCGCCTGACGCTCAACGCCGGGCTGCGCTACGTGCACGGTGCGTTTAACGGCGCTCACTACTGGGCACCGCGTCTGAGCGCATCGTACAGCGTGAACGACTGCACGCGCTTAAACGCGGCTGGGAGCGTCCACTACCAGGCGCCGGACCTGTTTGTGCTGACGGCGGCTCCGTCCAACGGGACGCTTGCCCACGCGCGGGCCGGTCATCTCATTGCAGGCGTTACGCACTACCTGCGCGACGACGTAAAGTGGACGACGGAAGCCTATTACAAGCGCTTCGACCGGCTGCCGGTGTGGCCTGACCGCACGCTTCCTTTGCGCAGGAGCGACGGGGTAGGCTGGGCGGCGGGCATTGACGTGAGCGTGATAAAGCGCTTTGTCGACCAGTTTTACGGTCAGGTAAACTACTCGTATGCGCAGAGCAAGCGCGACGACGGGGACGGACGCAGGTCGTATAACGCCGACTTTAACCAGCCGCACATCCTCAACGTGTTGGCCGGCTACGAGGTGAACGAAACTTGGTCGGTTGCGGGCAAGTGGCGCTACGCCACTGGGCGGCCTAGAGACGGGTTTGTCGTCCATGCCGACGTCCTAAACGACCCGGAGCGCCTTCGCTATGCGCAGGAAATCGTCGCCAACAACAGCGAGCGCCTGCCGGCGTTTCACACGCTGAACCTGCGCTTGGATGCGCGCCGTCAGCTGGGGCGCATGGCGCTGGTCGGTTTTATCGACATTGTAAATCTCTACGGTCATCTCAACGTCAATGAAGAGCGCTTTTTGGAGCTGAGTGGTCAGGTGGAAGAGCGCGGCTTTAAGATCCTGCCAACGGGTGGACTGCGCGTCGAGTTCTAACTAGCGCAGGACGAGCGGTTCCAGCGCTTCTATATCGCTATCCAACGGAAAAAACGGGCGCGTCATGTGCCCGAAGGGCAGGTTGCGCACGGAGGCCGGCGTGGGACCGGGCGTGTCTAAGATGTGCACCTGAGCGGCGCAGTCGTCGTATACATTGTGAAAGTTCATCGGGTTTTTGGCCACGACAAATTGAGCCTCGCGCGGATCGATGTCGACGGCTTGCCACTGCTCGTCGGCCCAGTCGTAGGTCGCGTGGCTCGTGATCAGCACGCGGACGCCGCCTGACTGCAGCACGGCACTGGGCCCCATATCGCCGGCCACGTCGTCCCAGATGCCGCCCCTGTAGCGAAAGGTGCCATCGCTCACGTGTAGGACCGTGCCGCTCACTCTGAGCGGCGTGCCCCAGCGCGGGTCCATGCGATGGCCTAGCGACAGCGTGATTTCGGCGCCCAAGCCGGCTTCGTGACAGCGCCGGGCCGCTTCTGGGTCGACTACGGGCACCAGCGCGTCGCGCACGCCCTCCTGCGCTAGCAGCGCTCTCAGTGAGGCCACGCTGTCTCCGGCTGCCCCGCCGCCGGCGCAGTCCGCCGTTTCGACGAGCACGACCGGACCGCCTTCTGCACTCAGGCCTCGGCCAATGGCCTCTTCAGGTGAGATCACATCCGCTTCTAACTCGTTTCGCCGCTGCCAGTACTCCATTGAAATATCCCGAGCTAACGCTTTGGCTCGCGCGCTGTCGCCGTCGGTGACGACGAGCGCACCGCTGCCCATATGCGGCTGATCCAAGTAGGGATGCGTGAGAAAGAGGCT
>CAXGPR010000155.1:0-5828 GCA_964011675.1 uncultured bacterium | reverse complement strand
GTGCGCAGTATGCGTCAGGTGATTAATGCAACACAGTGTTTTGCTCTCTTTTTAGCCAGTTCAGAAATTCTGGCGGTCGTGACTGTGCTTTGGGGCCCTGGGGCGCGGATCTCTTTCAAAGATTGTGTTATAAATCAGCCGGGAAATGAGCGCGGCTATTGGCATGCAGACTGGCCTCATAACCAGACCAATGCCGGCCATGTCCCAGCGCCTTATCCCGATGTCATACTGCATCTGTCAACTATACGGATGCTAACAGATTTTAGCGCAGAGAATGGGGGAAACTTGGGTTCTGCCCGGCAGCCATCGAATCGACCAGAATTCGTCCGATGAGGTGATGCATGAAGTCGACCGCAATGGCGCGTTGATGGGAAAGATGCAGGTAAAAGGACGGGCGGGTGATGTTCTGCTGTATGGCAGCAGGCTGTGGCACGCGGTTGCCGCCAATCGCAGTCACCAAGAGCGAGTCGGGCTCTCGGTGCGCTATGTGCCCTGGTGGCTCAACTCAAACCCGACGCACCCTGTTATGGCCTAATACGAAAGCATGGTGGCAGAGACTGTCGGAAAAAACTACGAAGTGCCCCATTGAAGAGCGATGTATTCGAAACACTGCCATCAGATGTCCAATCTCTGTATAGACACTGGGTAGATTCCTAACGAAAGGCTTTAATTTGAATACGCAGCCTAACATACTTTACGTAATGACTGACCAGCAGCGTTTTGACACAATTGCTGCGTTGGGAAACGGGGATATTTATACGCCTAATCTCGATAGGTTAGTACGCAGGGGACTCACCTTTAATAATGCGTATTCTCCTTGTCCTGTTTGCGTAGCAGCCCGATATACCATTCGAACAGGATGTTCGTCTTTGAAAACGCGGGTTTTTTCAAACGGGATTGATGCACCTGCGCCTGGCCAGGCAGTTGCTATGACAGACCGATGCGGTCCCTATTTGGCCAGCGAAATGTCGTCGAGGGGATATCGGACCTTCGGTATTGGTAAATTTCACTCTAACCCCTGGAATGAAGAGTTGGGATATCAGTCCCATTTACACAGCGAAGAGCTTTATGGGAGCCCCGAACAGCGGAGAGGTGACGCCTATGCTTCCTTTATTTCGCAGCACCATCCCTCCTACGACTTTATAGAGGGTCTGATGGGTGAACGCACCGAGATGTATTATATGCCGCAGATGAGTCCCATGCCGGCTCATTGCACAGTTGAGTCATGGGTGGCGGCTCGAGCCATAGAGCACATACGATGTGAGGATGGCCGGCCTTTTTTTGGCTTCCTATCTTTTATTGGTCCACATCCACCGCTAGCGCCACCTATACCGTTCAATCGAATGTATGATCCGGATCGCATGCCTAATCCAGTGCGCGGTGAGTTGGAAATTGACCACATGGATGAACAAATCCCTTGGATGAATTATAGCATCTGGGCAGAGGATATAAACGATGCACATGCACGGGTTCTAAAGGCGCGCTACTACGGGGAGATAAGCTATATTGACCAGTGTTTAGGGCGTGTTCTGGACGCTGTCGAAGCACGGGAAGATGCAGACAATACCCTGATATGCTTTTTTGCCGATCACGGAGATCATATGGGCGATCACAGCGCTTGGCAAAAAGAGAGTTTCTTCGACGTCTCTTGCCGTATTCCCTTCTTACTAAGTTGGCCTGCTCGCCTTAAAGCCGATGTTCGTCAAGAGGAATTGGTTTCTCTCACGGATTTATATGCAATCGCAACGGGGGCAAGTGGGGATGTGATTGTGCGCGACGGTTGGGACGTATTGGGGGGGACTGAGGAAGGCGTTTCTGCTCGAGAGGTCCTGTTCGGTATATACGGTTCGCCCGGAACGCCTCGTTTCAAAATAATGGTCCGCCAAGGAGAGTGGAAATATATCTACTTGGCAAACGGAGGGCGCGAGCAGTTGTTTAACTTAGAAGAAGATCCTGAAGAGATTTACCAGAAGGCGGAGAGCAACCCGTACGTTGTCGATCGTCTGAGGCGCTTAGCTATAGACGCGCTCGATAACACAGCAGGCGAGGCTGCGCTGAATGAACTTACGCTGCGTGCCTTTGAATACGAAAGGCGTCCCGAACGGCGGATTTACCAATTTGATAGATCTCGAGGCGTGGTCGGTTTTCCCGAACGTCTCGAAGATGTGCTCACTTAAAATTGCCCTCTTTCCCTGGCGCTGAGAGGGCAACCCACTTAAATATGCGTTTGGCCGGACGTGTTGAGAGCGCGTGCACTAACGCCTAGGACCCCTAGAAAGCCCTCCGAGTCTCGGTGATCAAAATCGCCGATCGCTTCCATGGAAGCCGTATCTTCGCTGTAGAGGGAATGGGACACATCGCTGGCGGAGTGAAAGGATGCCTGTCCTTTGTAGAGAGAAACAGCAATAGTTCCTGTAGCCAGTCCGTTGAGATGCTCAACGAATTTCCAGCAGGCCTGTGTGGCCGTATCAAACCAATAGCCCTGGTATATCTGCTCGGCAATATACTCGCTAATGGGGGCATACATCTTTCTTGCGCGACGATCGAGCACGAGTTGGAGTAAGTACTCATAGCACTGCCCTAGCAGTTCCAAGGCTGGAGCCTCGTAAATCCCTCGGGATTTTATTCCAACAAAACGGTTTTCTACCGCATGTAGGCCGATGCCGATGCCGTGGCGACCGCCGACTTTGTTTCCCTGTTTGATGGCTTCTAGGGATCCAACCTTAGCCCCATTAATTTCGACGGGCTGGCCCTTTTCAAATCGGACCGTAAAAATCTCTGCTTTGTCTGGTGCATCTGATGGAAATACGCCCATGCCAGGCTGAATGCGACTCGTTGGCGTTTGTAGGGTCTCGAGTTCACCGGCCTCATGAGTGAGGCCTAAAATATTGGCGTCCGTGGAATAGGGTTTATCGTGTGTCGCCGTGATGGGGAGTCCGTGAGATTGACAGTAGTCAATCATTTCTTTCCTGCCGCCAAATATGCTGAGGAACTCGCTGTCACGCCAAGGGGCGTACACGTCGATATGCGGATCCAGCATTTGAGTGGGTAACTGGAAGCGAACTTGGTCGTTACCGCGTCCGGTTGCTCCATGGCCAAGCAGTCGTATGCCGCGCTCTTGCATCAGGGGCACCATATCCTCTATTACAATATGGCGAGCCAGTCCGGTCGTATTCCAGTAACCACCTTCGTACCGAGCCTGTGCTTGTATTAGTTGGATCCCGGCGCGACTTATGGCCTCTTTTAGGTCGCCGATCAGCATCTCTCGAGCTCCACAGGCCAGCATACGCTCCCGCACGTCCTCAATGTCATCTTCGTCGGGCTGTCCCAAGTCGGCTGTGTAGGCGATCACCTCAACGCCCTGTTGGCTCAGCCAGTGAGAGATGGTGCAGCTGTCGAGTCCGCCGGAGACAGCCATCATTACTTTTTGTCCCTTTAGTTCGGAAACGTGCATATGACTCCTCAAATTCAATGATTTACTTGTTAAAAAGAGTAAATATTACTATTGATGCCCGTATGTCTTGTCAGAGATTTGAATTACCAATAAGGACGGAGAAAAGTCAAGGTAGTACTTTTATCCAATGGGTGGCGATAATCCAGATAGTGAGGACTAGTGTAACCCTTCTTCGAAACTGCGTAAAACCGTATGTAAGCGCTTGATATCCTGAGGCGGTATACGGGAAAAGCGCACGGAAGAAAAAGAGGGGAGTGATTTCCAGAACGGCTTATTTGACGTGGAATGAGTGGGAACGTCGAGTGCGTTTTCACTGTGAGTCTGGCGCCGTTTAGCCCCGAGAATGAACAGAGCAATAGCGCCGAATATATCAAGGGCAATTATGATATGGAGGATATTGGTGAGCAAGGTGTCGATCATGCTTTAGGTTGGTTGTCCCTTGAATAACGCTACTTGAGCACGTTGTATTAGTTTTTCCGATACATTACACAGTATTACTTAGTACTGCAATAGATCGGCAGGAATGCGAATAACTTGACAGCTTTATGGCTCGGCAATATCATTGAGAAACGTTTCTCCCCCCTTCAGAATCCATACTACAAAGCACTTGAGAGGGCCCCATGTTGATTGATGCCCACAACCATCCCAATTGGCATGGTTTTAACGCTGAAAAAATCTTGCGCAATATGGACGAACAGGGCATAGATCAGATGTGGCTTTTTAGTTGGGAGGTGCCTGAAGACGAGTATGCCCCTTCGTACCACGCAGTCCTACCTCCAACGGGCTTGGGGATTCCTTTAGAAGATGTCATCTCAGTAGGTCGTCAGGCGCCAGATCGCTTTGTTTTAGGATACATGCCGCATCCCAAACGTCCAGATGCTATCGATCGACTAAAGGCTGCGGTTGAAATCCATGGAATTCGCTTGGCTTCGGAACTCAAAGTGCGCCTTTCTTTCGACGATCCGGACGCCCTTCGACTGTATGAATTTTGTGGCGAACAGAAGATGCCCATTACGATTCACTTGGATTACCCCATTGATCATGGAAAGGGACCCTATCCGCGGCCCAATTGGTGGTATGGTGGCAGTATAGATGCATTTGAACGGGCCGTTAAAGCATGTCCTGATACGGTCTTTATAGGTCACGCGCCTGGTTTTTGGGCTCATATTTCGGATGATGACCAATACGACAAGGTTTCCTACCCAAATGGTCCCGTTGTGCCTGGAGGGCGAGTCGGTGCGCTCTTTAAAACTTACACCAATTTGTATGCCGATCTATCCGCTGGTTCTGGTTTACGAGCCCTACAACGCGACCCTCAGTTTGGACGGCAGTTCTTGATTGATTTCCAAGATCGATTGCTTTTTGGAAGGGATTATTTTGATACTCGGTTAATGGAATTTCTGTTGGAATGCCAGCTTCCGGAAGAAGCATTTGCTAAAATTACTCACCGCAATGCGCAGCGTTTGTTAGATGTCTATCTGTGATTCAAGCCCAGCGCAGCGGTGTCTTTGTTCTGAATACGACGGGTTGAGGGATATGTACGTGCCTCATCTTTTAACTCGGGGTTATTGATGAACCCAACAGATGTTTCTCTATTTATACTGGGTTTAATCGGTCTCTATTTTGGTGCGGAGTGGATGATTAGAGGAGCCTCTTGCCTTGCTGTTACCATTGGTATCAGACCCATCGTAGTTGGACTGACCGTCGTCGCCTTTGGCACCTCTAGTCCGGAATTGGCCGTCAGTCTTGTGGCCGTATTTGAAGGAAGCGATGGCATTGCACTGGGTAATATCATTGGTAGTAACATTGCCAATATTGGTTTAATCATGGGCGTTTCTGCGCTGGTTTCGCCGCTGAAAGTTGACTTAAATGTTTTGCGTAGAGAATTGCCTATTATGGTTTTCGTTTCCCTTTTTTTTGTTGGGCTGCTCTATGATGGAATCGTTGATGTATGGGACGGTTGCATCCTTTTTGGGGGATTGCTTTGCTATTTGATCTACCAATTAAGAGACGTATTTGTAGGAAACAGACATGAAAAAGAGCTCAACGATAAAGATGCTTATCCATCGCGTACTGGTTGGAACGTCTTGCTTATTTTTGTGGGATTGGGGGTACTCATGGGAGGAGCTAAATTGATGATTGATTCGGGAGTGGTGATTGCAAGGAGTTTTGGTATCAGTGAGATTGTCATAGGGATTGCCTTGGTTGCTATTGGAACATCCTTGCCCGAGCTGGCTACTTCACTCGTTAGTGCAATGCGGGGTGAAAGCGATATTTCTGTGGGCAATATCATCGGCAGCAACTTGTTCAATATCATGTCTGTAGTAGGATTGGTATCGATTGTTTCTCCGCTGAGCGTAGATCGACAACTGTT
>CAXGPR010000154.1:0-5836 GCA_964011675.1 uncultured bacterium | reverse complement strand
ACCTTCGACCTATTCGGCCGTGCCGGCTATAAGATCCGGTTATCTTCGCGCTCGTGTACGCCCGAAATTAACGATGCTGAGTTGGATGGGCTTATGTTTCGCGCTCAAGAGATCGCGCAGTACGTATCGCGCGGCGTCGTTGACGTGGGGCTGACTGGTAAGGACTGGATCCTAGAAAATGACGCGGACGTGGTTGAAGTGGATGAACTTGTTTACAGCAAAGTGACTTCGCGTCCCGTTCGCTGGGTCGTGGCCGTGCCTGAAGATTCTCCGGTGCAGACCGTTGGAGACTTACAGGGCAAGCGGATTGCGACGGAGTTGGTGGGGGCGACGCGTCGTTTCCTATCGGATCGAGGTATAGAGGCGGAAGTCGAGTTTTCATGGGGCACTACGGAGGTGAAAGCGCGCATTCCCGGCTTGGTCGATGCCATTGTAGAGTTGACGGAAACGGGATCTTCGCTGCGGGCCAATCGGCTGCGCATCGTCGACACGATCTGTGAATCGACCACGCGGTTCATTGCCAACCGGCAAGCGTGGGAGGATCTCTGGAAAAGGGAAAAGGCGGAGAATTTACTGATCCTACTCAAGGGTGCGCTGGAGGCTGAGGCGAAAGTCGGGCTGAAAATGAATGTTCCCCGTGCCCGTCTCGACGAGGTGATTCGCACGTTGCCCGCGCTGCACACGCCGACCATATCGAATCAGATGGATGGTGACTGGGTCGCCTTAGAGGTCATTGCGGACGAGCGAGAAGTCCGTGAAATGATTCCTCAGTTGAAGCGAGTGGGAGCCGAAGGTATAATCGAGTACCCGCTTAACAAGGTCATATACTGAAATGGAAATCGTAGCCTATCCCAGCGAGCCGCTTGCCGATAAGATCGAATCGATCCTGCGCCGTCGCATTGGCGTGTCTGATGAGGTGGACGAGGCCGTTCGCCGGGTCTTGCATCAGGTGCGCGCGCGGGGCGATCAGGCCGTTGTCGAGTACACGGAGCGCTTTGATGGCGTGTCCATGGGCGATGGCGGTTACCGAATGTTGACTGCCGTGCTGCAGGCCGGACTGAACGGTATGGATGCATCGCTGCGGAGTGCTATGGAGGCAGCCGTTGCAAATATTCGCTCGTTTCATGAGCACCAGCGCGACAGGTCGTGGTTTGTCGAGGATGGAGACGGCGTCCTATTGGGCAAAAAAGTGACGCCTATCGACCGGTTGGGAATCTGCGTTCCAGCGGGCGAGGTGCCGCTATTCTCGAGTTTGCTGATGTGTGCCCTCCCTGCTCAGATCGCTGGCGTTAGGGAAATTTGCGTCGTGTCCCCGCCTCAGCAAGATGGTCAGGTCCATCCCGTCATTGCGGCCGCAGCGCGGTTGATTGGTATTGACGAAGTGCACGCCGTCGGGGGCGCGCAGGCGGTTGGCGCTATGGCATACGGGACGGAAACAGTCGATCCAGTCGATAAAATTGTCGGTCCGGGCAGCCCTTACACTGTGGCCGCTCAAAAGCAGGTTTTTGGTCTGGTTGGAATTCCCATGTTGCCGGGACCATCTGAGATTGTCGTCCTAGCCGACGGGGATGCAAATCCGGCCTACATTGCAGCCGATTTACTGTCTCAAGCCGAGCACGGTTGGGGCGTGGCATCGGTTTGCATCACAGATTCGCGTGCGCTAGCAGACGCTGTGTCCGCGGAGGTTGAACGGCAAGCTGAAACGCTGCCGCGAGCGGACGCCGTGCGTGCAGCGCTGGAAGAATATGGAGCTATTGCCGTAGTGGATACGTTGGAATTGGGCTTCGAATTGCTCAACCGGATTGCGCCTGAGCATGCGGAACTACTCGTCGCCGAGCCGTGGCAATGGTTGGATCAGGTTCGGCACTGCGGGGCCATTTTTCTCGGCGAAGCGGCTAGCGAGCCCGTGGGAGACTATTTTGCCGGCACCAATCATGTTTTGCCCACCAATGGGGCTGCGCGCTACGCCTCTTCGCTGGGCGTGGGTGATTTTGTCAAAACAACAAGCGTAATTGCCTATACGGAAACGCGTCTTCGCAACACAAAGGCGACCATTGCGCGTCTGGCCCGTGCCGAGAGTCTAGAGGCACACGCCAGAGCGGTAGAGGTGCGCTGTGAGGAGGAATCGTCTTGAACGGAGAACAACGCGTGGCGCGGATCGAGCGACAGACATCGGAGACCAACATTCAGTTACAATTGGGTCTCGATGGTGAGGGAGCCTGTCAC
This sequence comes from uncultured bacterium, assembly GCA_964011675.1. Classification (GTDB taxonomy): domain Bacteria; phylum Latescibacterota; class UBA2968; order UBA8231; family UBA8231. Next base: position 3,610 of record CAXGPR010000154.1, on the reverse strand, counting down.
ATAGAGACGGGTGTCGGTTTTTTCGATCACATGCTCAATGCATTTGCTCGGCACGGTCTGTTTGATTTGCACGTGCATTGTGCGGGAGATTTGCATGTCGATCCGCACCACACCGTAGAAGATGTGGGAATCTGTCTCGGGCAAGCTATCGATAAAGCCCTGGCTGGAAAAGAAAGTATAAAGCGCTATGGGCACAGCTACGTTCCCATGGACGAGGCGCTGGCTCGCAGCGTAATCGATCTGTCCGGTCGTGCCTATTTTGTGCTGGCTGCTTCTTTCATGGATCAGCGGATCGGTGAGTTTCCAACCGCGCTTGTGCGCGAATTCTTTCAGGCGGTTGCCGGACATGCCCGCTTGAATCTGCACATCGACTTACTGCGCTGCGTCAACGATCACCACGGCGTAGAGGCCATCTTCAAATCGTTTGGCAGGGCATTGGACGCGGCTAGCTGGCGTAGCGAACGCATACGCGGCGTGCCCTCGACTAAAGGGGCGCTGTGACGGAAGGGGCTCTGGCGACTGCCGCTGATGAAGATATGCCACCTAATATATGATGATGTTGCCAATCCGTGGCTGGCCGGTGGGGGCGCTGTGCGCGCACGTGAGATTTATCGCCGTCTGGCACAGCGCCATCAGGTAACGCTGATCACAGGCCTATTTCCCGGCGCGCAGCGCGAAGAAGAAATAGACGGCATCCACTTTATACGCGTTGGGTCTGACCGGAGCTATGCGCGTAGTCGTTTGGCTTACTGCTATGCAGCAGTCGAACAGTTGAAGCGTATGTCGTGGGACGTGTGGATCAACGAATTTTCCGCATTTGCACCGCTCCGCGTTCCTGGCTCCATGCGCCGCGGTGGCGTGCTCTTTTTCCAGCACTTCATGGGGCGACACGCCCTGGTTAAAAGACCGCTAGTCGGTTTGCCCGCTTGGCTTGCCGAGCGGCGCGTGCTGGGCGCGTACCCTCGGATTTTGACCGTCTCTCCCAGCGTGCAGAAGCGAGTAGAGTATCGGGTAATGGGGCGCAATATATCTGTGCACTGCGTGTTTAACGGAGTCGACCAACGCTACTTTGATCTGCCGTCAGACAGCGGTGACTACATTCTTTTTTTGGGGCGCGCGGATGTCCACATGAAGGGATTGGACCTGCTGGTCTCCGCCTTTGCTCAAATCTCTGAATCCTATCCAAATCTGCGCTTAAAAATAGCTGGTCGGGCTGAAAAGACGCAGACGATTCTGTTACACAAACTGGTATCCACCAGCGGTGCAGAAGGGCGCATAGATGTCTTGGGTTCCGTCGGCGAAGAGCAGAAAGATGACCTGCTCGCCAACGCCCGCTTTGCCTGCATGCCGTCCCGCTACGAGGGATGGGGCATTGCTGCCGTCGAGGCTCAGGCTGCTGGCAAAGCCGTATTGGCGACGCAAATTAGCGGCCTGCAGGATGCGGTGCGCCACGGTGAGACGGGCCATTTAGTCATTTCAGACAATGTGTCGGCGTTAGCTGACGGCATGTGCTACCTGCTGGACAACGAGTTCGTGCGCGCGCAGATGGAAGAGCGGGCTCGAGCGTGGGCGCGCCGCTTTGATTGGGACCAACTGGCGCTTGATCAGGAAGGGGTCTACCTTAGGGCGATTAAAGCGAATAGCGATTAGAGAAGGGCTCTATGTCAAAAAAAAAGAAAACGAGTGAAGCAAAAACTGCAGAAGTTGAAAACAGCGCAGAGCGCGGGGTGAAAGCGGAGCCGATATGGGCGCGGCGCTGGTTTCCCGCCGCGCTTTTTCTCTTTTTGAGCCTGTTGTACTTCCACGAGTTTGTCTTTTCAGACAAGGTCGTATACGGCTATGATGCGGGACTCGATTTTCGTCTGGGCGAGGATATGACCTTTTGGGAGAAAGTCCAAACGGTGGCCCAGCCGATGTGGCATATGCAAATGGGCGGCCTGCCGCAGTCGGAAGAGATTCGCCCCCAGTACTTCCCGACGTATCCCATCTACTTTTTTACTTCGTTTCATCGCTACTTGGGCTGGCGCTATATCCTGACCATGTTTTGTGCGGGTTTGGGTATGTATGTGTTTCTGCGGCAAATCAGCGTCATGCGCTGGGCCGCGCTTTGGGGTGGGATAGCCTATATGTCGGCTCCCACGCTGATGGCTTTCACCTTCGCTGGCCAATATGCCAAAATGGGCGTTATCGCGCTGTATCCTTGGATGTGGTATTTCCTGGACAGAGGGCTGAGCGAGCGGAGGATCGTCCACTTTGCGGTTTTGGCTGTGGTGATAGCATGGGGGATTTACTCGCCGCACCCCAAGATGCTCTACTACGCTCTGTGTGGGACGGGGCTCTACTTCCTTTTTCGCACATACCAATGGTATCGGACGGAGCGCGATTGGAAAGAGTGTGGATGCCGCACGGGCTTTTTTGTTTTTGCCGTAGTGTTGGGGTTGGGCATAGGGGCTGAAGGAACGTTCCCCCTGTATTCGTATACGGGGTCTGAATCCAAGCGCGCTGCGGGGCAAGAGGGCAGCGGACGCACAGACGCAGAGCAGTTGGCCTATGCCCAAAGCTGGTCACTTCATCCGGAGGAAGTGGCCTCGCTCATCGTGCCAGAATTTGGTGGATTTCGCCTACCCAAAGAGAACAGCAGCACGTATTGGGGACGCAATCCCGGCAAAGACAATTCGGAATACTTTGGTGTGCTCGTTGTCGTGTTGGGCGTGATTGCTATCGTCGGTATGCGGCGCGATCCATTAGTTCGATTCCTGAGTGCTCTATTTGTGCTCTCTCTGGCCTATACGCTGGGAGGGCATATGCCCGTTCACTGGCTTGCCTATCATCTACTGCCGGGAATTAAGCTGTTTCGCGCGGTGGGTATGGCTGCTTACTTATTTGCATTTCCCGCCTGCGTGTTAGCTGCTATGGGCTTGGCCCGCTTTTTGGAAGCCTATGAGGATGATAGAGAGACTCTACAGAAGCATTTACTAATATCAACTGGGACAATTGCCGTCCTGGCTCTATTGATTGCTATGATGCCGGGTGGCATGACTTCGCTGTGGAACGGATTATTTTACAGCGATATTGCACCGCAAAAGGCACGCATCTTAGAAAATGGCCTTGACTGGCTTGCCCGCGGCAGCACCTATGTGCTGCTCGTTGTTGTCGGTGCGTTGGTCGTGCTATTAATGCGGTTGAAGGGCGTCGTGAGTGTGGGTGTTACCGTAGCAATTATGGGTGCGCTCACGCTGTGCGATACGTGGCGTATTAACAGCGTCTTTCTCAAATATGAAATGCCTAGCGCCTATACGGACCTGCGCAAAGAGAATTTGCGCGCAAAGGGCCTTATGCAGTCCGATGGGGCACTGTTTCGGATACTGCCACTGCCCGACCACCATATATTGAGCCAGGCCGGACTAGGCTTAGAGGGAATTCCTTCCATAACGGGTTTCAACAACTTGACCGTAGGACGCTATGATCGCGTGCTGCGTGAGATCGAGCCCGTCACCAATATGCTGTGGTCAAAATACGCTATGGGACGGGAGATTCCATACTCAGATACTGATTTGCTGGAGGCGATTCACCCGTTGATTAACCTTCTCAACGGCCAGTATCTCGTCGT
>CAXGPR010000153.1:0-5865 GCA_964011675.1 uncultured bacterium | reverse complement strand
GCTATTATGGGCGACGCCGTTCCTATGTAGGGTGTGATTAAAGCGACGTAGTGACTAGCTAACGGTGAACCGTTTGCCGTGCGCTCCGCTAGCAACTGTTGCACGGGGGGGGCGTCTTGCTGGCTGCCGTGGTTGGAGCGCCAGCCCGGCGCGTCGCCCAGCAACAGGCGTTCGGCTGGGCTGAGCAGGTGCCAGTCGACTTGTACGTCATCGTAAGACCACGTTGTGCGTATTGGTCCGTTGGCCTGCGCTACGCGTGGTTGTGCTATCCACTCCATCCATTCTGTTAGCGTTTCTTCTTTTTTTCTTTTGATGGGTGTGAAGTTTGCGCCTTTGTCTACTAATGTCCCGTTGCTGTGGAGCAGATAGTGGTGGGTGTGTCCTCCTGCAATGCGAAAAAAATCTACCGCATAGCTACCACCATCTGGTCGTCGCACTAGTGCGCAGGTGCGCTCATACTGCGAACACTGTGTGTAGGCTTTTGCCTGTGCGCGGATGATTTCTACGCCCGGTCCACGACCGAACAGCTGCAGACTCGCGTCGCGTTCGGAGTGGTTTTGTTTTTGACCGTCTACCGCGACTAGGTTGTGTGATAGCGTGCTCTTCGTCCAAGCGTTGCGCGGATCATCCCATATATAACCGCGATCGGCGACTAGTTCGCGATTGTGGGCAACATAGCTGATGCCGAGTGTATCGGTATGCCTATGTCCGCCCGCAGCGTTGGCGTTGAAGTAGAACGCGGTATGACCATTTGGGTCGCCGTTACGTAATACGCCAACCTGCCAGGCAGGAAAGAATTCGGTGCGGCGGGGCAGCGAGGTCGCGTCGTCGACGCGTAGCGCAGGATTTCGGTGCCAAAGTGCGTACTCGTCGCCGGCTTCGGTTAGTGGTCTATCTTGAGCCTTTTCTAGCAGACCGGCGTAGCGATGGCCGTAGTGGGCGCAAAGTACTTCGGCGTGAATGGGTTTTAGGCCATCCCCGTAATCCGTATCCCCGATCACAGGATACTTTAAATTGGGATCGAGCATGCGCACCATGCTTTCAAGCGCCAGTCGATAGCGATCAAAGTGAGTGTAGGGTGCGAAGCGTTCCATTCGCGTCCCGTCTTTGGGTTGATAGCCGGGTGGATCGCTGTAGCGGTCTAGCAGGTTGGGCAGCGTACGCATAAGCGTAAGGTACATGTCTGAATAGGATGGGGACTCGGTGCAGAAGCCGTCTGCGTGAAAGCCTTTTTCGAGTAGTTTTTGGAAACCTTCGACGGCGCGGCGCACGCTTTCGGGTTGTTCGAACAGTCGGCCGACCAGTGCGCTGAGCGCACGAACAGGCGGACACTTATTGTTAATTTCGTTCCAGCACTCCGTATCGGCACAGCCAGCCAGAATCAAGTCTTTGACGATGCGTTGCTCTCGATCGGGCGTAAGTGCTTCTGCGCCCCGCAGCAGGTCGTAGGCGCGGGTCAAATTTAGCAGGAGCATGCCGTCACCGCCGCTACATCCGAAGCGCCCTGCACCCCAAAAGCCATTAAATAGCACAGAATAATCGCCTTCGCGGTGGCGCCCTGTGAAGGCGCTTATGATGGTTTCGTGCGCAAAGCGACCGCCACGCGGATAAGCGCCTAAGCTACGTGCCACGTCGGCCGGCGGTGCGTCGGCATAGGTGCCGTCGTAGGAGTGGAAGAGCCAGTGTGGATAGCGCGACGCAGCTATTTCCATAATCCACACGGCACGCTCGGCACAGGCGTTGTCGCCAGTTAGCGCGTAGAGTTGAGCCAACAGCAAGACTTGGTTAAAACACCAACTGCCTTGTTTGGAGCGGAGCACGCCGCTGAAGCTGGTGTGCACGGGAAATGTCACCCAGCGGTAGGCGTGTGTGCCTGTGCGGTCTTCGGGATGGGCGCGCTCGTCGTCGTTGAGATAAAAGGTAAAGGTCTGTCCCATGCGGGGTGCGGTGATTTCACCGATTTCCGGATATGCTTCGTTGGGATACACGGTCTGGCAGTATTTACAGACCAGTCGTTCGGGATTGCTCACGTCCCACTTGTACAGGTAGGTCTCGCCCATTGACGAAAGGCGGCCGACGCAGGCTGGACAATTTTGCCCATACTCCGGCCAGGGTGTTAATTCGGGTATCATCCGCTCAAAAAAAGCGCGGTCCTGCTTCAGGGCGTAGTCGACCTGCTGCCGCCATCCGTCTACGATGTCTTGGGCCCAGGCGTGTCGGCGCACGTTTTCGCGCGCGGTATGGACGTTTTGTACGGTCATAATGAGACGCCTTTTTGCACTATGCGCTTTCAGGCGGCATGATTAGCCCCTCGGGATTGCGAACGCCGTAGAGTGGGTCTAGCTCGCGGTAATCGACGCCGATGCGCCCGTTCCAGTCCCAGCGGACAATGCCGTCTTGCAGCGTCAGTTCGCAGGTGATGCGTTGCGTGCCTCTGAAGAGTCCGCTAGCCACGTCTGTATAGCCGAAATCGCCCTCGAGAATATTAAGGCCCGCAACGTCTGCTGCGGCCCCCACGCTCAAATGGCCGAGTTCCTCATGGCCGATTTCGCGCGCCGGGTTGATGGTGGATTCGCGAATGACTTCTTTGAGCGGCATACCCATGACGAGAAACTTCGACATGACGGTGACCATATCCATCATGTCTTCATTCATATTTTTGGTGTGCAGATCGGTGGAAATGGAGTCTGGGTAAAACCCTTGCTCGATAGCTGGCACGGCGTTGCGCCAGTAAAAAGAGCCACCGCCGTGGCCCACGTCGAACACGATGCCGCGTTTGCGTGCTTCGTGCAGGTAGGGAAGCACTTTTCCACCCACATCGAGCCAGGGTACGTCGCCGAGAAACATGTGCGTGCTAATATCGCCGGGTGCCATGCGCTGTGTGACCAATTCGTGGTAGGGTCGCTCGCGTGGAAAGAGGCCGAAGTCAATCATGGCCGGCATGCCCGCCTGCTGGCCCGCCTGTAGGGCGCGCTCTGTGGACACCCATTCTGTGCTTTTGAAGTGGGCGGTTTTGGAACCGACGATAAAGTCGCTGTGCTCTCGCATGGTGGCTGCGGTGCGCTCGACGTCCATGTCGGAGACGTTCTGCTCCATATCGGTGTCCACCATACCCATGCCGACTATGTTTAGGAAGGCGAACATCCGTGTTTGAAAGCGGGTGAGCACGCGTTCGCGGAAGTCGGGGAAGATGCGCCAGCCGGCGCTACCGGTATCGACCATAGTCGTCACGCCGCTACGAAAGGAGAAGCCGTCGGGTAAGATACTGTTGTCGCCGGCCCAAGCGTTTTTCCAGCCCGGCGTGGCATACATGTGGGTGTGTATATCTACAAGCCCGGGTGTAATATATAGACCGCTGACGTCCAGTATCTGCTGCGCCGACTCGGCGGGAATAGACGCGTCGACGGCGGCGATTTTACCGTCTTCGATTGCTAGGTCAGAGGGTGTGTCCACATTGTTTTTCGGGTCGATTAGATGGCCGCCTTTGAGCAGCATATCAAATTGCATATCGGTCTCCCGTGCATCGTGCGTGTCAGTGAGTAATTAGCGTGGTGCAGGGAGCCAATATCTCTCTCGCACGTGTAGCCGTCAACTTTTGCAGGGTGATATGCTGCGCTTATCTTATCCGCATACAATACGAATGGGAGAGAGCAAAAGTGAAGATTACGGCAGTGAAGACACTGGCCTCGTGGGCCGGTCTACGCAATTGGGTGCTGGTAAAGATCGAGACGGATACGGAGCTCTATGGCTGGGGAGAGGCGACGCTAGAGGGGAAAGAAGAGGTCGTCATTGCGCAGATCGAGAAGATGGGTCGCGCGCTGATTGATCAGGACCCGCTGCGCATCGAGCATATTTGGCAGCAGCTCTACAGACATATGTTTTGGCGCGGTGGGCCTGTGCATAACTCGGCGCTTTCTGGCCTCGACCAAGCGTTGTGGGATTTGCGCGGCCGCGCTTGGGGCGTGCCGGTCTACCAGCTGTTGGGTGGTCAGGTGCGCGACTACATACGTCTCTACACGCACGTGGGGATCTATCAGCCGGAACGCATGGTAGAAGACGCACAGCGCGACGTAGAAGACGGATTTACGGCGATGAAAACGGGTGCCTGGGTAGGTGATGGACGTTTGCCCGAGCGCGAGCGGGTCGCCGCCTTTGCCGAGCGCATTAGCACGCTGCGCAAGACGGTGGGAGATGGCGTGGACATCATGGTCGACGATCACGGGCGCGGCACGCCGTCCAGCGCGGTGCGGCTGATGCAGGCGCTGGCTCCATTTGATCTTTTTTTCTTAGAGGAGTCCGTGCAGCCGGATGATCTAGAAGGGCTGGTGCGACTGCGCGCGGCCAATCCGCCAATGGACTTAGCTGCTGGAGAGCGCCTCTACTCTAAGTGGGACTATCGACCTATTCTAGAAAAACGCCTGCTCGATGTGATTCAGCCCGATCTGTGCCACGCCGGCGGGATTAGCGAGGTCAAAAAGATTGCAGCCATAGCCGAGGCATACTACGTCCACATTGCGCCGCACAACCCGCAGGGACCACTGTCGACAGCGGCTGCTGCGCACTTGGGTATGGCTACGCCCAACTTCCTTTTGCTTGAATACGTGCGTCAGGAACCCTACCGGGATCAAGCCATGCGCGAGCACTGGCCCGTGGAAGAAGGGCGACTAACGGTGCCGGATCTACCGGGCCTAGGCGTTGAATTAGACGAAGAAGCTTTGCTGAGCAGCCCCATGCGCAGCGGCGGCGGCGGCGTCGATTCGTACGGGGCTGACGGACTCGTGCGCGATGTATAGGTGCGCATAGAAATTTCTAGAGGAAAAGACGATGGAAGATGAAAAAACGAACTGCGCTTGGTCAGTTGAAAAAACAGGGCCATTCCGAACAGATGTTCGATGGTCGTCCAGTCATCGTTATTTGCTATACGTTCTCTGATTTGAATCCATGTAGCGCTAACCTGCGCATTCTAGTCGAGCGGTTTTGCTTGGTAAATTTTGACGTAACCTGCTGAATAGATTTATTTTTTGCGTCGTTTTTTTGCCGTGTGTCCGCAGATTTTTTTGTTGATTTATGGTAAGAAAAGAGTTGAATGTGAAAGAACTCGTACGAATTGGAACCGTTGGGCAAGAACGATTCAGCGTGGGGCAGGCGCACCTTATCGACTTTGCGCACGACGAGATGCCTCAAATACTGTGCACGCCCTGGCTTATTTGGTTTTTGGAACATGCGGCGCGCAATGCCGTGCTGCCTTCTCTTGAACCCGGAGAGAGCACCGTCGGCGTAGCTGTCAACGTGGAGCATACGGCGGCGACCCCACTTGGTGCGCACGTTCATTGTTGCGCTCGCGTAATCTATGTAGATGGTCCGCTCATATCGTTTCAGCTAGAGGCGCACGATGAGCACGAAAAGATTGCAACAGGCACACATAAGATGCGTGTAATAAAAGCAGCTCGTCTCGCCAAGCGCGTTCAAAAAAAGGCGCAATGACTCAATCTCTGTAACCTCTTTCTTTTCGAAGCACTGCTAGCGAATAAGCGCCATGCGCCCGCCATGTACTGTGTCGTTGCTGCGAATACGATAAATATAAATACCGCTTGCCACGGGCTTGTTTTGTTCATCACGACTGTTCCATACCGTCTGATGTACGCCTGCCGATATTACTTCTCCCGCATGTAGTTTTCGCACGGGGCGACCCAGCACGTCGTAAATAGTCAGGTAGAGGGGTTGTGGTTGGGGCAGCTCGAAGCGGATAACGGTAGCGGCGTTGAATGGGTTAGGCCAATTGCCGTATAAGTGGAAAGAAGTTGGAGCTATGTTCTCTTCCTCAACTACTGCGGTTCGCAGTGCGTTGGCCGCCCCTGGGGTTGG
>CAXGPR010000152.1:0-5976 GCA_964011675.1 uncultured bacterium | reverse complement strand
CGGTTCTTGCCTTCGCAATAATTTATAAAAGCTCTGTTAACAACTTGGTTGCCTCCGGGTGTAGGGTAGTTCCCTGTGAAATACCAGTCACCTTTGTGCTCGGGGCATGCTTGGTGTAGTCCTTCAATACTTTGAAATACTACAGAAACTTCGGCGCGCATATTCTCGGGGGTTAATAGTTGAGAAATTTTGAAAGATATTTCCTCTGTGTTAAAGGGTCTATATATTTCTCTGACCGCATTATAAACGTCTTTTCTTGGAATATCTTCCTGCCGACGGCAATTTTCGTAGACTTCGTCTATTGTAGATGACATGTTTCTTTCTTTTAACAAGGCTATAGCAGCTTGAAATGCAATGAAATCTCCTAGTTTTGCCATGTCGATTCCGTAACAATCAGGATACCTTATTTGTGGGCAAGATGAGGCGATAACCACACGTTTGGGCCCGAGTCGATCTAAGATTCGCAAAATACTCTGTTTCAGCGTCGTGCCTCGTACAATAGAATCGTCAATTATGACAAGGTTGTCAGTTGGACTCACGGTGCCGTAAGTGATATCATAAACATGAGTTACTAGGTCATCGCGTCCATCGTCTTGGGCAATGAATGTTCGCAGTTTAGCATCTTTAACTGCGATTTTTTCCATCCTGTTCTGTAGTGAGAGAATTTGCTCAATTTCTTTTGCAGTCGCATTATTTCCTAGTGCTTGGATTTTCTTAAGTTTGAAATTGTTTAGAGGTTCTTCTAATCCTTTCATCATTCCGTAGAAAGATACCTCTGCCGTATTGGGTATATATGAAAAGACAGAGTTTTTAAGGTCATTTTCAATAGCTCCCAAAACTTGCGGGCAGACATTTTGACCCAGTTTTTTGCGTTCCTCGTATATATCTTTGTCACTACCGCGAGAGAAATAAATTCGCTCGAATGAACAGGACAATTTATTCTTCGGTTCTTGTATAAGATTCTCTTCGACATGTCCGTTTTTTTTGACCACAAGAGCATGACCAGGAGTAATCTCGTGAATCGAGTCTATCGGTGCGTTGAAAGCGGTTTGAATAACAGGTCTTTCAGATGTTACAACGACCACTTCTTCATCTTGGTAATAAAAAGCAGGTCGGATCCCTGATGGATCACGTAGGACGAACGCGTCGCCGTGACCAAGTAATCCAGCCATAGCGTAGCCTCCATCCCATTTTTCAGCAGATCTCGTCAGAATATTTTGGATGTTAATGTTATTAGCAATTAGCTCAGTAATTTGTTGTTGATTATATCCTTGGGGTTTGAATCGATTGAATAACTCTTGGTTTTCCTCATCTAAAAAGTGGCCGATCTTTTCTAAAACTGTGACAGTGTCAGACTTTTCTTTTGGGTGTTGGCCGATTCCAACCAAGATATTAAATAATTCGTCTACGTTAGTGAGGTTAAAGTTTCCCGCAACAACGAGGTTTTTGGTCATCCAATTGTTTTGCCGCAGGAAGGGATGGCAATTCTCAATTCCATTATTTCCAAAGGTGCCATAGCGAAGGTGACCGAGAAATAATTCACCCGTAAAATCAACGTTATCTTTTAACCAGTAGGAATCACTCAGAAGGGTAGGATTTTGATCGTGAATGTCTTTAAATTGAGCGTTGATTCGGTCAAATATATCCTTAATTGGTTGAGAAGCGTTGGAACGTTGACGGTTTATATACTTTTGACCGGGTTTTACATCAAGCTTAATGTTGGCTAATCCTGCCCCATCTTGCCCCCGATTGTGTTGTTTCTGCATCAGCAAATACATTTTGTTGATGCCGTAAGTAGGTGTTCCGTACTTTTTTATGTAATAATCTAACGGCTTTAGCAGTCGCACCAAAGCTAAACCACATTCGTGCTTTATTGCATCACTCATATTTTCCTCTTAAATGACAGTGTATGCCGTTTAGGTTTTTACAACTGCAGTGATAAATCACAACGGGGTGGGTCTAATTAAACTATATGCCGAAGTATTTCTACGCCATTATGCAGGAATGTTGGAGGTAAGTTTTAATTGGGTTGAGAAAATATGAAAGATGGTAAATCAATGTTGTGTGTTCTCTACATAAAAGATAAGTGCTAGTTATTAGGTCTTTAGGGACGTTCAACAATAAACCAAACTATCTAAAAAGCTTTGTGGATTTTGTTTTCCCAATCGTTTGTAAAATATAATTTGACACTCATAAAATCGATAAATGCGTATCATTGAATGGTCTATCGTGATTCTTAGTCGATGATGAGGTTACCTGTCTCTGTAGCGCGCAGACCGATTCTCTTGAGTTCATCTATGTCCGTTTCTCCATCGCCATATAGCTCGCATATGTAGCGGACGTCGAAGGTCGTTCCTGCGGGGACCGGTACCTGTTCCGAATGGAAGTTTACGTGGATATCAACATAGTTTCCGCAAACGGAGTAGTGCATCTTTTGCGCCGGGTTAGGGTTGTCGACCAGCGTAAGCACGTTGCCTCGATTAGATGGATACAGAGCGTAAAATAGGCGGTCTCCCTCACCTTGCTGGCCCCCGCTCAGGTCAGGTCGGTAGCTATATTTGACAAAGCTTTCTCCCCCCTGCACAAATAGCACTGCATCGTGAAACCACGTTTCCGGCAGGCGTGAGGGGTAGGGAAAAATGTCGGAGAACTCTACGTTGTTATCGTCCCACTGTTCTAGCGCAGTAAAGCACATGCTTACTTCTAACCGAGGACGAGGGTGATCGTAGGGGATGCTCAGCCAGGTTTCAGATTGTGCGCGGCCGTTGGGATTTGTAGCGCGAAAATATAGTGCTACGGTATTGGGGCCGTTTTCTTCTATGCGAAATTCGCTTACATCGTTGCAGTAGTGGTGTTTGGAAATGCCGCATGACTTAAAAAACGCCAAGGGCATTTCCCAGATGACCGGATCCTCTTGTCCATAATGTGTCAGACGATGAACAGCACCAGAGAATAGATCGAATTCCAGAAGGGGAGCACGGCTGTTACGGCTACTCCATAGGGTGATATCGCGTCGATTCCCTGCGCGTCTTTTCAGATCCAAACCACTAACTTCGCTCTGGTAGACCGCCTGAATTCCGGGCGTTTTTTCAATCCGTATTAAAGTCTCGCGTTCAGGGTTTAGCCGCGTCCAAACGAGTACGTCGTCGACTGAATCTCTGCGGTGTGACATCTCCATAGGCACGCATATATCATCTGTTAACTCGCCCTCGGATATGAGTTGGACAGGCGTAGGCTGACCGTCTACCGTGGCGATGACGGCCCCGCGGTGGCGAGGATCGGTCTTACGTCGAAAATAGCGCACGCATACGTGGCGGGCTAGCTGGTCAGCAGGAAAGGTGATCTGCGCCGCAGTGGGATCAATTTGTCCCACTTCATAGGTTCCATCCTCTTCGGTATAGCATCGAAATTGGCCGCCCACTGCATCTGGCGTCAGGGGGATTTGAACTGCTTCTATCTGCGTTTTGAGTGTTCCGATATGCTCGGATCTTGCCAATACGAGGGAAGCGGTGAACGTGCCGTCGCTCTCGCCTGAACATTCCACGCGGGCGTTGCGCAGCCAGCACATGCGCACGGTTGAACCCTCTTCCCAGAGTGATGCTTGGACCCCGGCGTGCAGGTCCCGGCAGGCCCAGCCCATACCTCCACGAGCCCACTGCTGCATGCCTGTGGGCCAGCGCGAGGCGTAGAAAGGAGGGAGGACGCCGTGGTCAGACCCAACGTTCCAAACGTGCCCTTCATCGCGGACCCAGAACAGAGCGGCCGCTTCTGAATCATTCTCAAGTAAGACAGCGCGCTCAGCCAAATGATTCCCAAAAGGACGGTCCGTCGCTCCGTATCCGCTCAGCGTTTCCGGCCCAACGTGCAGCTTCTCATAGCGGCCGTCGTCAACGCACTCGACGTAGGCATCCTGAATGGGGCCGTGACCTGCTCGATCGACGATTTGCATTGTAAAAGTGCAGTGCACGGTTCCGTTGGGATAGAGCCAAATGTCCTGACGGCCGTCGCCGTGGTAGTGATCTTCTTCATCGAGCAGGTCAAAAGCCACGCGCATTCCCATGCGGACAGGCCCTTCTTCTAAAAAGTGAAACTTAGGAGCAGGATCATTTTCTTGGCGTAAAAGGACGGATTGATCAAAGTCGTTAGAACCGCGTTCGTGTCGGCAGACTAAACGGACCCGACACGCCAGGCGCAGCGCTGCGTCGCGCAGTCCGCTGCGACGGTCGGGTCCATCTGCGCCAATAGAAAGGACGCCTCCTTCGTATTTGGCAAAAGACAGGGCCTGTTCGCTACTGAATCGGCCCTTCCAGTGACTGCGGCAGTCTACGAAAACTCCGCTGGCTTGGGAATGCGATTGGACCATGGGAAAACCTCCCCCTTGCGGTTGTGTTTAAGACCATAATTGTGCATGATACTGCCTGCGTAGATTACTGTCAACAATAGGGGGCAGACTGTCCTCTGTAAATCAGGAGACCAGAGAATGATCGTAGAAGAAGTGCGCCTTTGGAAGTTGACCCGTCGCCACGTGCGCCAGCGGCTAGAGCAGGGATTGATTAAGGGAGCCATTTTACCCACCGGAAGTACTGAACAACACAACGAACACTTGGCTATGGAGCACGATACGGCCAGCGCGGCGTATGTAGCCCACCAAGCCGCGCTTCAACTCTATCCACAGGCTCTTGTCGCTACGCCGATGTCGGTGGGGATCTCCGAGCACTGGATGGAGTTTAAGGGAACGCTGAGCCTGCGTCCGGAGACGTTTTTTACGGTGGCCTACGATATATGCGAATCGCTCAAGCGGTTGGGGGTAGAGCATATATTGATTTGTAACGGACACGCGGGCAACGGCCCGCTGCGCGATCAGGTCGCAGATTTTAGCAAGAAGTTGGGCATTGACGTGCAGTTCCACAACTACTGGGAGGCCTATTCAAAGGAGTTTGTAGATGAGATACTAGACTCCAAGGACTGTCCGGCTCATGCGGCGGAGTTTGAAACGTCGTTTGCTATGGCGGCTTTCCCTGAAAATATTCACTGGGAAGGCGTGGATTACGAGGCCGCCAACCTCGATATACAGAGCGAAACCTATCGCCCAAAGGATCCGGAGTATTTTCTTGCCGGCCGCGACTTCTCAACGCCTAAGAAGGGCCGCGTCATGGCCGACATGGCCATTGATTGGATTGCTGAGAAGATGCGATCGATGATGGCTAGTTAAAAACACTGTAGATTAAATTGTAGAGCGAGACGGTGTGGGAGGTTTACGGGTGTAAATATCCCGTGTCTGCCACCTGCGCCTTACGCTTGACTAAAAGTGAGGGAAAGAAAATTTACAAAAGCGCGATGACCTTTGCCTTGAAGCCTGGTTGCTACGAAGAATATAAGCGAGCACACGATGAACTGTGGCCTGATATTGCCGATGCGCTGCGCGAAAACGGCGTTAGTATGGTGATACACTATTACAATGATCGACTATTTCTCTTTGCAACTGCTCCCAGTCAAGAAGCCATGGAACAGAGCCATGCAGGTGAAGCGATGACGCGCTGGCAGGCTTACATGGCTACTTTGATGGTAACGGATGCAGGGGGTAAGACCCTTGTTGAACCGCTGGAGAACGCTTTTGTCTTTGGCGATTTTGCCGAAGCGTAAGCCGCCCTATTCGCCTGAGGTCGAATCCCTTGCGGATAGGCCTAGGGCGAGGTGTGCGCGCGGCTCCCATCCTAACAGCATCTTCGCCTTTGACATATTGACCTCATCGTGGTCGCTATCGCCCGATATGAAAAACGAATCGAAGCGACCGTGTCCCTTGCTTACGTAGCTGAGCGCCGCTAGGTAAGCGCGGGCTAAATCTTCCTCATCTGTAATATACAGAGGAGTGCCCCAAGGGCGGCGCGGCGGATCGGCATATTGTTTAAGGAACTGTGCGCGGGTACGCGGTCCCGTAATGCGAAGGGCGGCTATGCTCATATCGTATTCTCGTGC
>CAXGPR010000151.1:0-6115 GCA_964011675.1 uncultured bacterium | reverse complement strand
GGCCCCACGCTCAGCCTACTGGCGATCGCGCGCCGTATGCGGGTAGTAATCGACTACCTGCCCTTCGGCGTCTAGGACGTAGCTACCCGGATAGCGCATAGTCGTAGGACAAACGTGACCGGGAACAGCTAAGACATAGGTGCCGATTGTGGGTAGCGGACCCTGCCAACGAAAAACACCATGCTCCTCATTTTGCCCGACGAGTTCCGCCTCCAGATCGTCTAACAGGCGCGCTCTTTTGGCCAGCGGTATATCTCCGCAGATTGCCTTGTGGCCCAAGTCAGTAGTAATCGTCTGTCCCTTATCATCCGAGTGCACGTCTACGACTTGTCCCATAACCAAAGCTGCCCACTGAAAAGGCATATCGGGCATCGCGTCGCCGTAGCCCGTATCCCAGTATATACAAGTGCCAGGCGAACCGCAGAAACCTTCGGCCCGTGCATAGTAGGCAAAGGAGAACGAGCCGCCCCCCACGAGGCGCTCAACGGAGAGTCCTTCATCGCGCAGTTGTCGCACCAGGCCACGCACCTCGTCTATGTGAACCTGAGCAACCTGCTCACGCTCTGCTGGATCGCTATAGTGATCATGTCCGTCGTAAATGTGCAGACCGCGCGTCTCTATGTGTGGATGCGCTGCCGCCCGCCGGTATAGATCAGCTGCCTCACCCAGCAAAACCCCCGTGCGATGCATACCTACGTCCAGATCTATCATAGCCTGCAGCACGGCGTCGCGCTCCTGACCGACCTGACCCAGCAAGTCAACGTGCTCTGGACGACTGACGATAGTTACGACGAGCGCATCGCCATTTTGCTCAACCAAATCGGCAAAGCGATCCGCCTTGATACGCTGCGTTAGCGGATAGGCCAACACGACCTCTTTGGCGCCGGCACTCAACGCCATTTCCGTCTCACTTAAGGTCGCGCATTTGAAACCGACTACACCTGATTCAACCTGCTTGCGCGCAACCGCTTCCGCCTTGTGCGTCTTAACGTGCGGCATCAGGTTGTCGCCGCCCCCCACGAGTTCACTCAGAGCGCGTATATTGTGATTAATGCGCTCCTCATACACCACCATCACCGGCGTTTCTAACGATTCCGGATCGGCTACTCTGTAGCCAGCTTTTTCAATCATGAGTCCAACCCTTACCTGCATTATTGGTGTTTTACAAGGGCGAAAAAAATAGCACAAAGCTACGACGTGAGCAAACGTCCTGCACGTTAATTAATACCTTATATTAAGCCTATGTACTGTTGGTCCAAATCTCATCCCATCGCAGTTTTCTTGCCTCTGTATGTGCTTTTGCTGGTCGGCGCAGAGTACGCGGTCCGCTATGTCTGGAGTGGCTATACCCCCCCCAATCAGCAAAACGTCGTAGCAGATGCACGAGTCCACCACAACTATCGCCCGAACATTGTCTTTACAACCTATCCCTATCCAGGCGACCGCTTCCTGCCTGCGCAAAATGAGATCAATAGACTTGGAATGCGCGGTCCGATCCCCGCAGAAAAATTCGGAACGCGTGTCCTACTCCTTGGCGACTCGTTTGTGCAGGCCGACGAAGTAGACTTTGAGCTCACCTTTGGTCAGTTGCTCAACAGGCATTTCTCACCGGAGATTGAGTTTATTTCGCACGGTATGGTCAGCTGGTCTCCCACCCCGGAATTCTCTTGGTTATACCATCAGGGGCTTTCTTTACAACCCGACGAGGTCGTGCTCTTTCTTTGCAGCAACGACTTTTATCGTGCCAGTGCGTTCCACCAGACGGATGCAGCCTATCGCCAACAGGCGATCTATCAAAATGGTATTCCCCTATCCTATCAGCTTGCAGCGCCCTCGCCGTGGAAGGAAGTCCTCATGCACTCGGGGCTCATACAGCTGCTCCGCACGAGTTACAGCACGCTGAGCCTCCGCTGGCTCAGGACGCAACAGTCTTCCCTTCCAACCATCCGCAACGAAATAATCTATCTTGCGCAGCCGCCCGAGCAGTGGCCACCCGAGCTATATAACAACGTGTCCGCAACGCTCGACGTCGTTGCCGACATACACAGCTACCTGAAAGAAAAACAAATCCAGATGCACCTAACGCTGGTGCCACTTCCTTTTGCGTGGCCCGATGAAGCACCCATCGGCAAACAGCATCCCATCTACGGTTGGCCAGTTGATTTTTCCGTATCTCAAGCTGGAATAGAAGCGCACGCACGCGCCTTTGCCCGGCGACAGGGCATAGGCTGGATCGATTTGCAGTCCACTTTTAATCGACATAAAGAGCACACCGGAGAGCAACTCTTCAATAGAGCCGACGGTCACTGGAACGCTGCAGGCCACCGAGTCGTTTGCGACGCGCTACGTGCGCATTTTAACGATCGGAACGCGCCGTAAAACCATCCTCTTGGACTCGGCGTCTTTATTTAGTAAGTTGAGTCAGAATTACGCACCGTTCAAGGAGAGATGATATGCTTAAACTAGGCTGTATGTCGCTTAGCTATAAAGACGAGTTTGCTGCTGGCAAGATCGACTTAGAAGGCTTTATCGAACGCGCCTATCAAATGCGCCTCGACGGCATTGACATACACACCCGCGCGCTGGCTTCAACCGAACCCGAATATTTGCGCACCATTCGCATGCAGGCGCTCAAACGCGGCCTTACCCTGTCCTATATCGGCATTAGCTCCAACTTCGGGAAGCCGCAAGACCAGCTAGAGAATGAAGTGGATACTGCCAAACACTGGATTGACGTGGCGGCTTTCATGGGCATTCCGCTCGTGCGCGTTTTTGCTGCTTGGATACCCGAAGGCGACACGGAAGAAGCCGTGTGGGCACGTATGATTCCCTGCCTACAGGAGGTCGCTTCTTACGGTCAGGAAAAAGGCGTCGTAGTCGGCCTACACAACCACAACCACGGCTGCGTGACGAGAACTGGAAAAGACGTCAAAAGAATCATATCTGAAGTCGACAACCCGTATTTCTCGCATATTCTCGACACGGGGCAGTATGTCGGCTCTCCCGGCGCATCAGGCCAGCGCGGCAAGGAAGATCCCGCGCTCAACTTCTACGGCAGCATAGAAGAAACGGCTCCGCAGGCGGTTCACGTGCGCTGCAAAATCTATCGAATTCAAAACGGCGTCGAAGAATGGCTAGACTACCCACGCATCTTCGAAATCCTCAAAGGCGTCCACTTTAACGGTTGGCTGTCCATTGTGTACGAAGGGCAGGATGTCGAAGAGGAGGCGATTGCCGTACCCAAGGCCGTCACCTACCTCCGCGGCCTAATGGCCGAGTTTGAATCTCGGCACTAGCGCTCTATAAATCCCTTTGAGAGACGTCGATGGCATGCAGCTATCGGCGTCTCCGCCGCCGTATGAGACAATATAGGGACCCGTGCGGGGTGGCCGCAGCTCTATCCGTCTTCCTTCCCGCACCCACCCCCGCCCGGCGTTTCTAAGATCAAGCGATCTCCTGAGCACATGCTGCTACCGTCTATAGCAGAGAGCTCGACACGCTGACCGTCGGCGCGTTCTATCCACTGCCGTCCCGTTGCTCCAAGTTGCCCCCCTTGTAAACCGTAAGCTCCTTCGCGTCGCTGCTGCGTTAGTAAAGACAACTCCACTGGGGCCAAAAAACGCAGCTCTCGAATGACGCCATCCCCACCAGAAAAACGTCCTCGTCCCCCAGAACCACGGCGAATAGCAAAGCGCTCCACTCGCACTGGATAGCGAAATTCGAGGATTTCGGGATCCGTGATACGCGTATTCGTCATATGGCTATGCACGGCATCCGTGCCGGGAAAATCGGGCCCGGCGCCCGTGCCACCGCACACGGTTTCATAGTATCCAAATTGACCGTTACCAAAAAGCACGTTATTCATAGTCGCCTGACTTCCCGCACAGAGCTGGAGAGCCTTAAGCAGCACAGCTACGAGACGCTGACTCGTCTCTACGTTGCCTCCTACCACGGCAGGGGCTCGGGCAGCGGGTGGAGAAAAGTCAGGTGACAGCAGAGAGCCTTCAGGTAGGTGCACCTTCACATGTTCCAGCATACCCTCATTAAGCGGAAGATCTTCTGCTACGAGTAGCCGCAGCACGTAGAGCACCGCACTGTGTGCAATAGCGGGTGTCGCGTTCAGATTGCCCGAGTGCACGTCGCCCGTTCCAGACCAATCGACGAACGCCGTCCCGTCTCGGATCTCAATGCGCACGACAATGGGCGTTCCGTCATCCATTTCCTCTCGCGCTTCATATGCACCATCACCCAAGCGACGCAGTGCACGCCGAACGCCTTCACTCGCCTCACGCTGAAGTAGCGACATATAGCCGACTGCCCGGTCTCCATATTGATCAAAAAGGGCACGCAGGCCAGTTACACCGCGAAAATTGGCGGAAAGAGCAGCTCCGAGATCAGCCATATTATCGCCAATAGAACGCGACGGATAGGGCTCTTGCCCAAGCAAGTCGCGCACCGTAGACCAATCAACGCGTCCTCCGCGAACCAAGTGCATCGGCTCAATAACGACACCCTCTTCAGCCAATACCGTCGCATGCGGTGGCATAGAACCCGGGCGCACGCCGCCGATTTCAGCATGATGGGCACGACTAGCAACATATCCGAGAAGCGCGTCGCCTTCAGAAAAAACGGGCGTTACCAGCGTAACGTCAGGGAGGTGTGAACCGCCATACCCTGGATGGTTTGTTATAACAGTGTCTCCCGGCTTCATATCCAGGCGCGCCGCCACGGCGCGCACGCAAATCCCGAGCGCACCCAAATGCACTGGAATATGCGGTGCATTGACGACGAGGCGACCTTGCGTATCAAGCAGAGCACAGGAAAAATCCAGCCGCTCTTTGACATTTGTCGAGAGCGCCGTCCGCTGCAATACCGTTCCCATATCACGCGCAATGCTGCGCAAGCTATTCGTAAACAGCTCCAAGCGAACGGCTTCTGGTCGCATGCTACCCTCTCCATTAAAAGCTAACGCGTTGCGCAGTACCAGCGTGCCGGTCCCGTCAACCTCAGCTTCCCAGTTCAGATCGATAAACGAAGCACTGTGCGCCTCGAAAACCAGTGCCGGACCACGTATATCTGAACCGGCACGAAGTAGATTTCGGTCATAGAGAGCGGCGTTTGCCCACGTGTCACCTGCCCACAATCGAACCGAACGTTGAGGTTTCACTTCGATTTTTTCTGATACCTGGGAGATACGCGCCTCACGCACAGATCCGAGTGCAGCAACGGCGCGAACGGCTACGACCTCTATTTGCCGTTCGGTTGGACAGTGTCCATACAGCGTCTTGTAGCGCTCGATAAAAGCGGCCTCGACGTCATCACACCAATCAATGGACAGCGACTCATCTTGACCGGAAAAGCGCATTTCCACAATGCGCCGCTGCACAACAGCTTCGCCGACGCCCTCCTTTCGCACACTAGACAAAGCCTCTCTCTCGGCCTGACGCACCATCACCTCAAGCCCTTCGCCCAATACGTCCAGCGACTGCAGTATCTGTTTTTCTGCAAAACGTTCGATTGCAGCATGTCCAATCCCCAGCGCACTGAGTAAACCCGCATCCACAGGCACCAACACGACTCCTATTCCTAGACGCGTAGCCACTCCGCAAGCATGTTGGGCACCTGCACCGCCAAAAGCAACTAGTGCATAATCTACCGGATCGTACCCTTTTCTCAGCGAAATACGACGAATCGCATCGGCCATCCGCTCGTCCGCAATTTCGACGAAACCCGAAAGCAGCGCTTCCCGACTAGGTGCTTGACCAGCTTCTCGGTGCAGCGTTTCAATTATTTCTGTAAACCGCGCCTCGGAGTCCTCGCGGTAAATCGGAATTCCAAATCGCGTGGAATCTAACCGCCCCAGCAGTAAATTGACATCCGTTAGCGTCAGCGGCCCGCCCGCTCCATAGCACGCCGGCCCCGGATGAGCGCCGGCGCTCTCCGGCCCCACATACAGGCGCCCATTCCGCACGCCGCAAACCGATCCCCCACCCGCTGCAACGGTCTCAATAGCCAACGCAGGAGCCACCAAATGCGCATCCCCTACTTCGTGTTCAAATGCGTATTCATACTCGCCGTCAAAACGTGCCACATCCGTGCTTGTACCACCCATATC
>CAXGPR010000150.1:0-6199 GCA_964011675.1 uncultured bacterium | reverse complement strand
TGTGTTGAGTTTACAGCCGGAACGTGCAGAAGCCAGAGAGCTGTTGGCGCAAATTCACCTCAATAACCGCGACGAACAACAGGCTCTTGCTGTCCTGCGTCAGGGATTAGAGTATAGTCCTGATAGTGCGGTGCTGCAGGCTCGTTTGGGTGCTCTACTGCTGCAGGAAGGGCGTGTAGACGAAGCGGCAGGGTATTTGCAGAATGCGCTGCGAGTGGACCCCGATCGCGACGAAGTCTACTACAACTTGGGACAGGCACTCCTGCGCGCTGGTAAAGAGGCTGAAGGGCGTCAACTGCTGTACTACTTTAGTTTGCTGCAGCGTGAGCACCAGAACATACTCGATTTTAAGACGGCTATTGTCCTTAACCCCAACGATGCGGACGCCTTTTATCGCTTGGGAGTTATTTACGCTAGAATAGGGCGTTATCGCGCTGGGATTCAGGCGTATAAAGCGGCTTTGGAGATTGCACCTGATCACATTGATGCGCTTAATAACCTAGGGAATATTCACCTTCGACAGCGCAGGTTAATGGATGCTATTAATGCATATGAGAAGGTGCTCGTACGGGATCCGCAGTATGCGCGAGCTCACCACAACTTGGGTAATGCCTATGTGCTGCTAAACGATGCGCCCCGTGCAGTAGCGGCTTTTGAAAGGGCCGTTGTCGCGGATAGTGCGTATGCTGCTCCGCGACAAATGCTAGTGCAGTTATATCGCCGTGCGGGACGCTTACAGGAGGCGGATGCGCAGCAAGCCGCCTATGAGTATCTGTCTGACCAGGAAAGTCGTCCGTGAATAGCGCATGGTCCATGCGTTTATCGGTAGCTGTATTGTCTGCTGCTGTTGTGGTTTATGAGATTGCTCTTACCCGCCTGTTTTCTTTCTTGTTGCACTACCATTTTACCTTCCTCGTCGTTTCGGGAGCTATATGCGGTTTGGGCGTAGGTGCGGTCATCGCCTTTTTCTTTAAGCCACCTACCCAGCATACTGCCGCGTGGATGGCATCGGTTGCGCAGTGGATGGCGCTGACCACTTTTGTTTCGGCAGGCGTATTATCGTCGATATCCAGTCTATCGCCTTGGGTATTGGCCCTAGTAGCTGGCCTGCCCATCGTGCTGGCGGGTCTGTTTCTGACTTGGGTTTTTTCTGCCCATCACTACGAGAGCAGTGTGCTCTATTTTTTTGACGTAGCCGGGGCTGCGCTCGGTACGTTGTTGGTTATTCCTTCTCTCGAGTGGTTCGGTGGTCCCGGTACGCTATTGGTTGCAGCTGTTCTAACCCTTTTTGCTGCGTTGCTAGTCCAGTGGAAGGTTATGAGAGTGGTATGGACTCTGGCCGCGGTTGTTGCCCTTGCGCTGCAGGCTGGCATGCCGTGGCTGAGGATGGAGCTAGGTGCACCGACTGGATCGGCTTCTAAGCCAATGGCACGCGCGATAGAAGCAGGAGCAGAGCCGGTGGTATCACGGTGGAGTGCCTATGCGCGCACCGATTTGGTCGATCGGAGCGGCGAGACGGGACTCAACTTCTATGTAGACGGCGGTGCGGGTTCATATATGTTTCGCTTTAATGGAGACTTCCGACGCCTATTTTTCTTGCGCCGTGAAGCGGCCTTTTTGCCTTATTACTTCGGGACGCGCGAACGAGCTCTTATTATTGGTCCAGGGGGAGGGCAGGACGTTCTTTACGCGCTGATGACTGGCTGGCGGCATGTGGAAGGCGTTGAAGTCAATCCGCAAATAGTCTCGTTGGTGCGTCAGTATGGCGATTACAACGGTCATCTCTTTAACCGAGAAGGTGTCGAGATCCACATAGGCGATGGTCGTCATTATCTTGAGCGATCGCAGCACCAGTACGATCTGATCGCCCTGCCGCTTGTCTATGCGGAGGCAGCCGATTTGGTGGGGTATGCCCTGTTGGAAAATTACCTGTTCACGCGCGAAGCATTTCAGGCTTATATTGACCACCTTAAACCTCAAGGACGGCTGGCGCTGGTCGTGCATAACCATGCGCTTATGACGCGTGCGTTGGCGACCTTGGCTGATGGGTGGACCGAGCGACCGGGAGCGACGGGATCGGTGCTTGATCACGTGTTTGTCGTCAATGGAACGCGCGCCAATCGCAGCAAGTCTGAGGCTCAGCGTCCTCTCTTATTGGTGCAGAAGGAACCCTACACGGATGCCCAAATACGCCAATTTCGCGCGGTTGTAGACGAACTGGGCTTACAGCTTTATTATGCCCCGCGCTTAGTCGAGCATCCGCGCCTGGCCTCCTTGCGCAACGTAAGCGTCCAAGACTTTGTGAGCTCACAGAATAGCGACATCTCGCCCGTCTCCGATGCACGTCCTTTTTTCTACGATGTGAGTCGAGGGTTGGACGGAAAGCTGCACGCTGTGCTGTGGTATGCTGCTCTCGCTTGTTGCTCGGTGTTGGTAGTTCCCATGGTGCATAGGATGTATGGCAGCCAATCTGCTGAAGCGACGCCCTTCGTGTTGGCCTGTTATGCTACCCTGCTGGGTGCCGGCTTCATGATGATGGAAATGTATCTCCTACAGCGCTTAGGACCTTTTCTCGGCTATCCTACGCTGACGCTGGTAGCCGCGCTGTTTGGCTTGCTCATGGCTGTGGGGTTGGGCAGTTTGCTGAGCGAGCGACTAGCGCTTGTCCATTCGCTGCGCGGACTGGGCCTATTTACCGTGTTGACCGGTGCGCTGTGTGCGCTCTACAGCGCACCGCTTGATTTGCTGCTCAACGCGGCTAGTGGGTTGTCTATCGAACTGCGCGGTGCATTCGTGCTCATTGCAGTAGGATTGCCCGGCGTGGCAATGGGCGTACTCTTTCCGTCTGCACTGCGTCTGTCATCCGGGGCGCTGAGCGTACCTTGGATGTGGGCCAGCAATGGGTTCGCCTCCGTATTGGGGTCTGCTGCTGCTGTAGCCTTGGCCATGGAGTTGAGCGTGGCACATGCATCTTTTGCGGCTGGTGTAGCTTACGGATTCGCTGGTGCTGTTTTACTCACTTTTCGTCGTTCGGCCCAGATTTCGGTCCCCATACGCCGTGCGCTCGCTCTGAAAACCGGTGTACTGCCTGTTGTCCTGTGTGTTGCACTCGTGTGGTTTGTTGCTTTTAGCTTTGTTGCAGACCGCTATTGGCAGGCGCCAAGCGGATTACCGTGGCCACGCCTGCCCGTAGCCGAGCAGATATGGCCGCACGCGTTAAAGCCATAGATCCTTTTTGAGCGTACATGGGAAATGAGTATATTTTTATATCTGCTGTGCATCCACATGCAAATTCATCGCGTTATAGCAACCGGATAGGATAAATCTTGTCGATTGTAAGCCTATTTTTAGTCTGCTTGTTACTGCCATTTGCCAGTCGGGCTACTGCGCCGAAGTTTGCCGACGTCACGGCAACGTCGGGCCTTGATTTTTACCATGTAAACGGGGCTGCTGGAAAAAAGTTTGTGATAGAAACAGTGGGAGCCGGTGCCGGTTTTTTTGATTTTGACGGCGATAATCTGTTGGATATCTATCTGGTCAACGGAGCGGCCACCCCAGGTATGGACTATGCCACGCCGCCGCGTAACGCGCTCTACCGCAATGAGGGCAACGGGACATTTTCTGATGTGACAGAATCTTCAGGCGCGGGTGATGACGGTTATGGTATGGGCATGGCCGTTGGAGATTATGATAACGATGGAGATCTCGACCTGTATTTAGGTAACTTTGGCGCCAATGCCCTCTATCAAAATGAGGGTAACGGCACGTTTTCTGATGTGACAAAACGGTCGGGTGTGGGCGATGAACGTTGGGCTACTAGTTGCGCTTTTTCCGACGTTGATCGAGATGGGTTCGTTGATCTCTACGTGGCTAATTATCACGACTTTTCTTACGATAATCATCGCGTTTGTGCTGAAGGCGGCAGCGGTTTACAGCTCTACTGCGGTCCAGAGGCTTTTGATGGCGTGCCGGATATTCTCTACAAAAATAGAGGTGACGGAACCTTCTTCGACGTCACGCAAGCGTCCGGATTATACAGTGACAAAGGGAAAGAACTCGGCGTCGTATTTGGAGATATTGACTTAGACGGAGATACCGATCTCTATTTGGCCAACGACAAGACGCTGAATTTTCTCTATTTAAACGACGGACAGGGACAGTTTGAAGAAATGGGCTTGCTCGCCGGTGCCGCTTATAATGAGGACGGTGATGTTGAGGCGGGGATGGGCGTTGACATGGGTGACTACGACAACGATCGCTATCCTGATCTTTTTGTGACAAACTTTCAGTGGGAGACTAATACGCTGTACAAAAATCTGGCGGATGGCACATTCGTTGATGAGACATTTCTGGCCGGATTGGGGAAGGGGAGTATTCCTTACTTGTCTTGGGGTACGCGTTTCTTCGACTATGACAGCGACGGGGACCGAGATGTATTTATCGCTAATGGGCATCTTGAAAGCGACGTAGAATCCTACGAAAATACGACGTTTGCTCAACGCAATCAGATTTTTGAAAACGTCGGTGAAGGTCGCTTTGAGGAGCGTGAATCTTCGAGTGCAGATGATGGACTGGCCGTTCGTAAAGTTAGCCGAGGTGCGGCCTTTGGTGACTACGACGAAGACGGCGATATTGACATTCTCGTGGCAAACGTGGGTGATGGCCCCACGCTTATGCGCAACGATACGGAGGACAGTCATAACTGGCTGCGTATACGGCTGCTTGGAAAGCGCAGCAACGGTGCGGCCATTGATACGCGAGTAGAGGTGTATTCGGGCTCGCTCGTGCAGACAGATCAAGTCCGTTCTGGCGCTAGTTATCTATCCCAGAGCGACCTGCGCCTTCACTTCGGCTTGGGAAAGGCAGAGCGAGTCGACAAACTCGTAGTTTATTGGCCGTCTGGGCATGTGGAAGAGGTGGTTGACGTCGCGGTGGATCGCACGTTGGTCTTGACAGAAGGTGGTGAAGAATGAGGTCGTTTATTCTCTGCTTTTTGCCCCTGTTGGGATGTGCAGATACGGATATGACTGTGCCTCCTACCGAAGTAGTGCCGGAGCAAGTCGTACCCGGATCCATTATCGAGGCCGAGCTACATTTTGATCGCGGCGTAGCGTTTGCGGCACAGGGGCGAGACACGGAAGCAATCGATGCTTATAAAGAAGCCCGTCAGCTGGCTTCCAAATACGTCAAGGTGCACTATAATCTAGCTAACGCATACGCCCGTCAGCTCAATTATCCGGAAGCAATCGAGTCTTACATGCGCGTGCTGGATCTTGACTCTATGCACGTATCTGCCCGGCATAATTTGGCGGCGATGTATGTGCGCCAGCTCAACTATGCACAGGCTATCATCGAGCACGAGACTGTGCTGCGCTTTGATCCGAGTCACATAACGACCTATTACGATTTGGGATACATCCACTTCCTGCGTGGTGAATACGAGCGCGTGCACGAGTTGGTGGCGGAGGGACAGCGTCGCGATCCAGAGAACGCTTCCTTTTATCGCTTGCTTGGAAGAATGTATGCAAAAGAGCTGAAATTTACTGAAGCTCGTATAGCACTTAAGCAGTCCATTGGACTGGATAGCACTGATGCGGCTACCTATGTGGATCTGGCACAGGTCGAAGTCAAATTGCGCGACTATACCGCAGCCGAATACGCGAGCCGGCGGAGTATCGAGTTGGAACCTTTAGAAAAGGAAGCCTACTTCGTTTTGGCTAACGTATTGCGTCGTCTGGGCAAGGGAGAGGAAAGCCGTGCGATACTTGACCAATTCAGTGCGCTTGATGCACAGCTCGACAAAATAGAGGACCAGTTGCGTATGTTGGGTAATGATCCGGACGACCATGAAGCGCGTGCGATGCTGGGACTTCTCTACGCGAGACAGGGGCGTTATGGAGAGGCCGCTGAGGCTTACACACTGGCAACTCGCTTGGCGCCAGACAGCCTGAGTTATCAGAACAACCTGGGCAATATGCAGCTACGTCTTGGCCAGTACGAAAAGGCGATTGAGGCTTACGAAGTGGCGCTGGCAATTGATCCGGAATACGCCGAAGCGTATTACAATATGGGGCAAGCCCATTTGCGTCAACAGCGTTTTGCCGAGGCGAGGACATATTTTATTGAGTCTCTCAGGCGTAAGCCGAAAGACGTGTATACCAACTATTACATGGGACTTTTGCATGCGCGTGATGGGGAT
>CAXGPR010000149.1:0-6278 GCA_964011675.1 uncultured bacterium | reverse complement strand
CACTGAAACCGTTGGAGCCCGTTCCTGCCAAGGTCGTTATTACTTGCGACTGCGCAAGGACTGAACTAGACACAAATAGAAAAGATGCAGATAATAATAATTTAGCCAGCATATACTTTCCTCAACGCTTCATTTTTTTGTAATATTAAAACGTTAAATTATTCAAGCTCATCTTGGTCTGCAAGTGAATCAACATTTCTCAAAAATGGCTTCTTCAACTTTATTGGGCTACAATTCAGTGCCTAAATTCTGCTGCCACCCGAATAAAAAGTTAACTGATTGAAAACAATAAAAGACGAACGAAAGCGTAACCTGTGGCTGCTGCGCGCCGCCTGTTTCTTTCAAGTCTTTAGCTTTGGAATTCTTTGGTCTTTCAGTAGCGTGTGGATGAAAGAGCAGGGCGTAGGTGAAACGCTAATAGGTTTGATTTCTTCAACTAGCATCGCGCTTTGGTTTTTCTTCGGTCTGCTGTGGGGGCGCTTAGCTGATCGGACGGGCCGCCCTGATCGCATTGTGCTGCTTGGTGGTATTTCGCTTGGCATGGTGATCATTTTTTTGGGTCACTGCTATACCGTTGAAGAATTTTTTGTCTACGCGGTATGGATCGGGATTTGTCTGCCAATGGTTTCAACCCAGATGCCGCTCTTGGCCGTATCGGCGCTAGGGGATGCCGATCGCGGTCGGGGATATGCCTCGTATCGCATTTTTGGCTCGTTCGGCTATGTGATCGGTAATTTATTGGTGCCGCGTTTACTCGACGATATCTATGCGCTCTTTCTCGTAGCCGGTATTGCCTTCTTTATGTCGGTCATCCCCATTGGGTGGTTGCGCGTGCAATTGCCCGAGCGCCGCTCGAGCGGGTCGCTGCGCAGCGCGTTGAACAATAGGGAACTGCTCGGCTTTTTGTCTGCAGTGTTTTTCTTCGCGCTTGCCTCGCCAGCCGTTTTTACCTTCACCTGGGTTTACGCACGTGAACTGGGAGGAGACAACGCATTTATCGGTTTACTCGCTGCTGTGCAGGGGGGAGTAGCGATTTTTGCCTTGCCGCTGACGGGCCGAGGTGCCGATCGCTTTGGCGTTCGTCTGCCGCTTCTCTTGGCTTTCATCGCCATGCCGCTGCGCGCCCTATCTTTAACGTTAATCAGTAGTTATGAGTGGCTTCTTCTTCCACAGGTCTTCCACTTTTTTACTTGGGCCGGTTTTGAAGTAGCCGGTGTACTCTTTGTAGCGCGGTTGGCTTCTGAGGGTAATAGGGGCATGGCGCAGGCCATGTTTATGAGCGCCCAAGTTTTGGGCAGTTTGCTAGGATCTGCGCTGTCGGGCTACGTAGCAGAGCATTACGGCTATGATCCCATGTACTATATGAGTGGGGCCTTGGCTGCCGTGGGTTTGGTCCTCTTTGTATGGCAGCAGCGCGGGCGCCGGGAGGCTATGGCTGAGCCGGTATGACCTTCCATCCGTAATGTCGCACAAACTCAGTCAATTTGGGATCATCTGCTGCAAGCGGTCCCAGATAAGTACCCAAACGTGCGCGTTTCCACCACGCGCCGTCTTCCGTGCGATCCTGTGTGAATTCGTATTCGTAGAGCTCGGCGCGTAGATAGGTTGGCGGTTTATCTGGGAAGGGGTTGTGCGCTAGGAGCGACAGCGCGCTGGGTTGTCCGCGCAGCATTTTATAGCACAGATGGACGAGCCAGGGATTTTTCTCGTAGTCCGACATGGCGGCAAACCACAGCTGCCAGTCGAGTCGGTAGTGGTAGGGAGCTACCCACGGCGGACGTCGATTGACGTCTCCCGGTTTGGCCGGCAATTCGTATGCGTTCCAGACGGCATCGGGTCCAAGCGTGACATCGTCTGTCCCCTCAAACACAATTTCATAGCGCTTTTTACCGATATGGCCGAAAGCGCCGTAACTGTTTACCAGACGCAATGGATCAAACGATCGGTTCATGACCTGTTTGGGAGAGACCATATTCTCAATAGGGTGCGAACTGAGGTAAAACACGGCGATGCACAGAGCGTAGATGGCCAAACGTGCGCCGCCGCCGCGCTCGGTGTCCAATCCGGCATTGGCACAGCGTTGCAGCGGACGCGGGATAAAACGACGTAAAAAATCGTCGTCAAAGCAGGCCAAGCATAAGACGAGTGTCAGGTAGTTGAGCCAAGAAAGATTGCCGCTAAAGATGAGCAAGAGCTGGAAGGCTATTTGCACCAGGGCCGCTGGTTGGCGCAGGCGGCGTGTGGCAAAAATAAAAAAGGGTAAGACCAGCTCGACGATGTGCGTGGTTAACACGCTTGCTTTGTGTATAAGGGGAGGTAGCTGATGCCAGTACCAGCTCAGCATGTGTGGCAGCGGCTGGGTTTGGTAATGACATTCCATACAGGTCAAGTCCCACCAGCAGGCGTCCCCGCGCAGCTTAATCAGGCCTGCCCCAAAGAGAACGCGAAAAAGTAACCATCGATACAGCCAGATTACAGCCGTCGAAGGCGGGGTAGGACCCCGGCTAAAAGGCGCTAGGAAAATGGCGAGAAAGCCCGCTTCCAGCAGCAGGATTTCCCAGATAAATCCATAGAATACTTGGCCTATACCATTAAAGGATAGGTAGATCGCCCACAGGGCAAAAAGTTGCAGCGCGTGGGCATAGCCCATCAGAAGAGAGAGGGACAGTGCCAGGCCTACATAGCAAGTCAAGTATAGGACGGCGTCCGATGCGCCAAACCAGAAGAGCGTCGGCAGATGCAGCCAAGGAGTCGCATCTTCGCCGAAGTAGAGGCGTGCCTTTTCTAAAAAGAGGCCCGCTGGCAACAGTCCTTCCGAACTGATAAGGCCGTAGAGCTGCTGTTGAAGCGTGAAGAATGCAAATAGATAAATAAGGCCAAGCCCGCGTAGTAAGAGGAAACGTGCAGTGCCGTAGGAAGCGGGGTCTAGTGGGCTAACCCATTCTTGCTCAACGCGCGGGAGTTCGGCAAGGGCGGTGCGTAGGTGCTGCAGCGTATTGGTGGTTGATGTGCTGTCACTCATAGGTTTCTAAAGGCTCTTATTTAGGGCACACTTCCGTATATCAATTGCGAAAGATAGGCAATGGGTGCGTTTGCCTAAAGATACGCTGGGTGGCGGCCACGAAATAAGCGTATATTTTATTAGTTACGAGAAAATTAAAAGGAGCACGTGGTATGCAGCGCAGGACGTTCATTCGCCTTTCTACAGGTGCAAGTTTGGGACTAGGTTTGGGTGTTGCACAAGCCCAATTCGACAAGGGATTACCAACGCGCCCACTTGGTAAAACGGGAGAACAGGTTTCTCTGCTTTGTTTAGGGGGATATCATATCGGCCAGTCTCATCTGAGCGAAAAGGAATCACTGCGTTTAATGCATGCTGCTATAGACGGGGGAATCAACTTTTTCGATAACGCCTGGGAGTACAACAACGGGCGTAGCGAAGAACTGATGGGCAAGGCGCTGAAGGGCGCTCACCGCCAACGTGTGCTTCTAATGACTAAGCATCTGGGTCGTGATCCGGCAACAACGCTAAGGCAATTAGAAGACAGCCTACGCCGTTTGCAAACGGACTGTATTGATTTGTGGCAGTTTCACTCTATCAAGACGCCGGCCGATGTGAATATGATCTATGAAAGCGGTGCACTTGAAATTGCACGGCAAGCGCGTGAACAGGGCAAAGTGCGCTTTGTTGGATTTACGGGTCACTACCGGACTGATCGACTCCTAGAAATGCTGGCCGGCGACTTTGACTGGGATACGGTGCAAATGCCATTGAACCCTTTTGATTATCACTATGAGAGTTTTGCACAACGTGTTTTGCCCGTGTTGGTGAAGCGCTCGATCGGTTCGATTGCCATGAAGACACTAGGCGGCGGTATGGGTGGCGGAAAAGGAGTTTTCTTACGTTCAGGAGAAGTTAAAGCGGCCGAATTATTGCGTTATGCGATGTCATTGCCGGTTTCTACTGTGTGTGTTGGAATGGATCAGATGGAAATTCTGGAGGTGAATTTGGCTACAGCTCGTGACTTCACACCGTTTAATGAAGCCGAGATGAATGCGCTGCGTCAGCGTTGTCTGCCCTTGGCAGACGGGGGCAAGATAGAAAGTTACAAGGGCTGACAAGCTTTATTCGAACTCGCGCTTTAGAGTTTGGTATTACAGTTTGGCAATCATATGATAGTTGGGCGCTTTGGTGGTAAACTCGGCGACCGTGCGAAAACCGAACCGCTTGTAAAAGCGTATTGCCTGCTCATTGTGTTGTCTCACGCCCCCTAATAATACCATGCGTTCATATCCCAAAGCACGGAAGATATCAATTAAAAATTCCATCATCATACTTCCTAAACCTGTTCCTTGGTAATCGTCGGCGGCAGAAGGTGCGATTTGACAATCGGTTCTGTCATCCAATGGGATACCCCATTCCTTATAGCGTTTACAATCTCCATCATATAAGTAAAAAAGCGTGATGAAATAGGCTGCGACACGCTCTGTTTCTCCTTCCTTGATAATAGCTAGTAGTCGCATTTCCCGCGTGCTGTCAATTTGAGCACAGAGCATTTCTGCTGTTGCTTGGTCAAAGGGATGAGGTGCAAACATGTTGCGTGTCTCTTGCGATAAAGAGAGAAAATAGGCGCCCAAGATGGACGCATCGTCTGAGTGCAGTGGACGCAGTAGCACCTCTTGTCCGTTAGAGAGGACGGTCTTTTTGGATACTTTCTCAGGATTTAAATCAAAATCGGCCAAAGAAATATTCATCTTCTTTATCTTATCTTTCGCTTTGTAATTTCCATATAGCTTATAACTACTGTTTTCCAATCAAAAGAGAATACGTCCCTGAGCTTGAAAGGTGCATTGTTTTAACTTGAACTTGGGTTTTAGATGTCATACCGATTTTTTTAGATTCATTTGTGGCAGAAGATACAAAGGCTTTTTCGAAAGGAACACCCTATGAACCTCATCGTCATTATGCTCGACAGCCTGCGCACCGACTACGTTGGCGCCTATATGAATGGCCGATCCAAGGCGCGCACACCTAATATGGATCGCTTTGCTAACGAGGCCGTAGTCTTTGATAAAGCCTATGCGGGATCTTTCCCGACGCTGCCGTGTCGCCGCGATCTGTTTACGGGGCGTTGGGGCCGTCCTTTTAATACGTGGGATCGGATGGAGCGCAATCTACCGACGCTGGCCGGGCGTCTGCGAGCCGAAGGATATACGACGGGGTTGGTGTATGATACGCCCATGTTTATGACGGAGGGCAATAACCTAGATCGTGGCTTTGGATCGATTGAGTGGATTCGCGGGCAGGGCGGTGAGCCGTGGATTAGTGACGATTTTATCGACGTGCCTTGGCCCGGGGGAGAGGACAAGGTTAAGCCCGGGGTGCAGCGCTACCTAGCGAATATGTCGCGCCGTCTTTTTGAGACGGATTATCTCGGTCCTCAGGTCATGCAGAAAGCCGTGCATTGGTTGGAGCGCAACTACACGCGGGAAAACTTCTTTCTCTGGATAGACTCGTGGGATCCACACGAACCGTGGGATCCTCCGCAGCACTATGTTGACCTGTATGATCCCGATTACGAAGGAGACGAACTTATTTTTCCGTGCTATGGCTTTATCGACGAGATCATGAGCGAGCGTGAGGCGGAACACGTGCGCGCGCTCTATGCGGCTGAGACGACGATGGTCGATCGCTGGTTGGGCTATCTGCTCGACAGTATTGAGCTGTTTGGCCTGCGCGAAGATACCATGGTTGTGTTAATGTCGGACCACGGTCATTACTTTGGTGATCACGGGCTACAGGGAAAACCGTGGGGTGATTTGGGCCAGCTTTACGAGCCGATGACACGCCTGTGCTTTATGGTTCAGCATCCACAGGCACGTCCAGGGCGCAGCGATGCGCTGCTACAGCCCGTCGATTTGTTCCCGACAGTCTGTGAATTAAGTGGATTTTCCACGCCGCAAGGGCTTCAGGGCCGGTCTTTTGCAAACGCGCTCTTGGGCAAATTCGGCGATCAGCGATCATATGCTATCACAGGACGTAACTTAGATGACCACTGGGGTACCGTGCCAGCTACGGTTACCGATGGCGAGTGGACGCTGGTCTACTGGCCCAATAAAGACCTGGCCTATTGCGGTAAGCCCGTCCGCACGGAGCGTCATCGCACGACAGGATATCCAGAGCGCCGCGTAGACGAATTGTTTTATATGCCGGATGATCCGGGGCAAATGCACTGCGTATTAGCCGAGCACCCGGCCGAAGCGAAGCGTTTGCACGA
>CAXGPR010000148.1:0-6438 GCA_964011675.1 uncultured bacterium | reverse complement strand
TCGAGACCGTTGACTTCGATCTCTTCATCTACGCGCAGACCAATGACTACGTCGACGAGCTTGAGGATAATGGCCGAGATGATAAGCGTGTAAACGGCCGTTCCGATAATGGCTGTGAGCTGAGCGCCCAGTTGGCCCATCACGTCGAGCCCTTCTTCCGTGCCTCCTAGGGCCGAAGAGGCAAAGAAAGAGACGAGTATTGTGCCGACAATGCCTCCAAAGCCGTGTACTCCGACTACGTCTAGCGCGTCGTCGTATCCAGCCGTGCTTTTGAGCCAGGTTGCCGCCCAGTAGGCCACCAGAGACGATACGATACCTATGACAAAGGCTCCCAGTGGACCGACCCAGCCCGCCGCTGGCGTGATGGCCGCTAGCCCGGCAATAGCGCCCGTGGCAAATCCAAGTGCGCTGGGTTTACCGTTTCGAATCCACTCTATGAAAATCCACACCAGGGCGGCTACACTAGGCGATATCTGCGTTACGACGACGGCCATGGCGGCTTGACCGTTAGCCGCTAGTGCGCTACCGCCGTTAAAACCAAACCATCCGACCCAAAGCATGGCTGTGCCGATTAGGTTCATCGTCATATTGTGTGGGGGCATGGGGCGTTCTGGATATCCGCTGCGTTTACCCACCATGATGGCGGCTACCAGTGCGGCCGACCCTGCCGTAACGTGAACGACAATGCCGCCGGCGAAATCCTTGACGCCCATAGCACTAAAGTAGCCGTCTGGCCCCCAGACCATATGCGTTATGGGTAGGTATACGGCTATACACCACAGGCCGCTAAACCACAGCACGGCTGAAAACTTCATGCGCTCGGCAAAGGCGCCTACGATCAGGCCGGGAGTGATAATGGCAAACGTCATCTGAAAGACGAAGAATACCAGCTCGGGTATGGTGCCCGATATGTGCTGGCCGGTGATGCCGCTCAGCATGGCCTTAGACAGGTCGCCGATAAAGGGGCTGCCTGGTGAAAACGCCAGGCTGTAGCCTACGATAGTCCAAATCACGGTAACAACGGCCGTAATGCCAAAGCAGTGCATGAAGACTGATAGCACGTTACGGGTATGTACGAGACCGGCGTAAAACATGGCTAGACCGGGAATCATCATAAAAAGGACGAGCCCGGTAGAGATGAGAATCCAGGCCGTATCTCCCGTGTCTAACCCATCCTGTGCCCATGCAGCGCTAGGCAGAATGGTAGTCAGAGCTAAGACAGCGTACACTACGTTGGTGAAAAATCGAATAGACAACATAGAACATTCCCTCCTATGGGCGTGTTTTTAAGTGCCTGTATTGCCACTATAAGTAGTGAAAAACGATACAAGGCCCAAGAGAATTATCGACACGGTCACAGGCCGCGTCTTCTACTGAGCGTAAATAACCTGCTCCATGATGCGGCTAGTGCGTGCCGCACTCTGACCGGTGCTGGGGCATGCCCCCTCGTTGCGGAGCGCGCCTACTACGCTCTCGAGCAGCGGCTGCTGCACGTGGGCCGGAGGAGCGATATCAAAGCGTCGTTGAGCGTCGCCGTGCAGGGTGATGGGCGCAAAAGAGAAAGTGGAAAAGTCGATCTGTCCCTTTTCACCGATAAGCTCAATGCAATCGTGGCGTTCGCTTGCGCAAAAGCACCAAGATCCGCTGCCAATTGCGCCAGAAGAGAGCAGGAAAGACGCGCTGACCGTGTCTTCTGCATCATAAGATGAGAGTCGACTAGCCGACGTGCCGCAGGCTTTCTCGATTGGGCCAAACAGAAAGTCGAGCAGGTCGAGCTGGTGCGACGCTAAGTCAAAAAAGAGGCCGCCACCAGCAATGGAGGGCACGACGCGCCATGGGGGGTTTGCTCGATCAACCGCCATTGGCCGCTGATATAAACAGATGCGCACCGCGTGCACGGTTCCGATGGCATTGTCGTCCAACAGCGCTTTGACCTGTAGGAAATAGGGTAAGGCGCGGCGATAATAAGCGACGAAGAGAGGTACCTGTGCCTTTCGGCAGGCTTCTATCATGCGCAGACACTCGGCGTGCGTGCGCGCCATGGGCTTTTCTACGTAGACGGGTTTTCCAGCTCGCGCGGCGCGCACGGTATATTCGGCGTGCGTGTCGGGGGGCGTGGCTATGTAAATGGCGTTGACCTTAGGGTGATTGATCAGTTTTTCGGCATCTGAGTAGGCGTGCGGTACGCCGTGTCGTTTGGCGTAGTCGCGCGCCTTGTTGCCGTCTCGCCGCATAACGGCTACCAGCTCTGAATGGTCTATTTTCTGCAGGGCAGGGCCGCTTTTTTTCTCGGTTACATCGCCACAGCCTATAATGCCCCACTGCACTGTTTCCACTATGGGTTTTCTCCCGTTATACGGCTTGGCGTACGACCTGTAGGAATCCGTCGCCATAGCGCTCGGCCTTTGATGGGCCAATGCCGTGCGCCATTTTCAGCTCGTCGCTGTTCATGGGACGCAGCAGCGCAATGTCGCGAAGCGTGCGATCGGATGCGACGACGTAGGGTGGTACGCCTTCTTCTCTAGCGACCTCTATGCGATGTCGACGCAGTTCTTCAAAGAGGTCACTGTCTCGGCCTTCGAGTTCTTCAAAAGTGTTGGACGCGCGCTTTTTGAAACGCGTCCGTACCGTTCGTGCACTTGGAGCGCTGCTGCGCGGTGGTAAAAGCAGGCGAGCCGGACGGCGCTCGTGAATAACGTCGTTGCCCGTTTCGGTCAGGACGACTAGCGGCCGATCTCCTCCGTGAAAGTCTACCCATCCGGCCGTGATGCAGCGCCGTAGCAGCTGAACGATCCAGCGTTCTTCATGAGCGCTGAGGATTCCCCAGGAGCGCGTTTCCTTAAAACCAGCGCGCACGAGCTTCTTGTCCTGGGTTCCGTGAAGCAGTTTGGCCACGGCCTGCAGGCCGAAAAGACCGTGTAAACGCGCTACGGCACACAGTGCCTTGCGGACGACGGTGCTCACCTCATGTGGGTCAGCTTTTTCTTCTTCATAGAGGCGTGTGCAGACGTCACAGCGACCGCACCCCGAAAGGACTTCTTCTTCATCGCCAAAGTAGCGCAGTATGGCGTCGTGACGGCAAGATCCTCCTTCAGACCAGCGCATGAGTTCCAGAAAAAGATTCCACTTGTGCTGCGCCGCTTCGCCGTCTCCATCTAATAGAATGAGTTTGCGGCGTAGGGCCATGTCACTTGGACTAATCAAGAGCAGGCACGTGGCATCGTTGCCGTCTCGGCCGGCCCGACCCACTTCTTGGTAGTAGGCCTCTACGGACCCGGGGGGCGCTAGGTGGCCAATTGCTCGCACGTCGGATCGATCAATGCCCATGCCGAAGGCGTTTGTAGCGACGACGACTTCAAGGCCCCCTTCGGCAAAAGATCGCTGCACGCCATCGCGCTGTTCGCCCTCCATACCGGCGTGGTAGGCCTGACACCTCCATCCTTCGCTGCTCAGCCTAGCGGCCTCTTCTTCGGTGCTTTTACGTGTGGGTGCGTAAATGATTGCGGTGCCTCTGTGGGCATCCGGTGCGCCCAACGTTTCGCTCAGGAGTTGGTCGATCTGCCGCGTGCGTTCGGCGCGGCTGTTGGTCTCGGCTACGCGCAGCGCCAAATTGGGGCGGGCAAATCCGCGCACTAGCTGGGGCGTGTCGGTGGGTAGGCCTAGGCGTTCGAGAATTTCGTCGCGTACAACCGGCGTGGCTGTGGCTGTGCAGGCGAGCACGCGAGCTTCTGGCAGGCTTTGTATGAGATTGCCGATTTGTAAGTATTCTGGGCGAAAGTCATGTCCCCACTCGCTAATGCAGTGAGCTTCGTCAATCGCAATGAGTGGGCAATTGAGCTCGCGCAGCAGCGAGCGGAAACCGCTGTAGACAAGACGTTCGGGCGCGGCGTAAACAATCTTGTATTGACCCGCAGCCATCGCCTGCGTGCGCTGGCGCAGTTCCTCTGCGTTGAGCGTCGAAGCTAGATAGGTGGCCGACAGGCCGCGCGATTCCAGCGCTAGTACCTGATCGTGCATCAGAGAGATGAGAGGTGACACGACTAAGGTCGTGCCTTCCAATAACGCAGCAGGTAGCTGGTACGTTAGACTTTTGCCCCCGCCGGTAGGTGCAACCAATAGCAATCGTCTGCTGTCTAGCAGCGTTTCTATGGCTTCGTTTTGACCGGGTCGAAAAGCATCAAAGCCGAGCTGGTGCAGGCCGCTTTCTAAGTCGAGGGATGTTGGCTGGGGTACGGCGCTCAGCGTGTCCTCCAGATGGGTCTATCGGAAAAATTTACATGTAGATTTGTGTGCGATTACAGGCAGAGTAGACAAACAAATAAAGAGAACAAGCGCAAACGGATGGTTCGCTCGTCAACAAATTTTCCGTAATGACGCGCGGGCGGCTCTGTTGCTCTAGCAAATA
Source organism: uncultured bacterium (assembly GCA_964011675.1). Lineage (GTDB taxonomy): Bacteria > Latescibacterota > UBA2968 > UBA8231 > UBA8231. Next base: position 2,033 of record CAXGPR010000148.1, on the reverse strand, counting down.
GTTGTAATTTTCTATGCATGCTTAGGACCGCTTAAACGCCAGCTGAGATGGATTTTCCTAGCGAGGGTCGACTTCGTCAATCATGCCCTGCTGAAAGTCTATTTCTAGCCACGGATCGGCTGTGCGATGGCGGAAATCTAACAGGCGTTGCCGCATCTGTTTGGCCACTTCGCTGTAGGCTGGATCGTCTATTAGGTTGCGCGTCTCCTGCGGATCCTCGGCTATATCATAGAGCTCTTCTGGGGAGCGCTCTATGACGTGGCGGGTATCGCGCAGACCCATAAGTGATGCGTTGGCATCGCGCACGGCGCTCCAGGTGCGGGAGCGAAACAGGTCGGTAGGAAAAGCTGTGTCTAAGCCGGCTGAAAGGTGTCGAGCGAACTTGTAGCGGCGACCGCGCAGCACGCGATAGGGGTTATAGTCGACAATCTCGTGAAAGCAGTGAGAGAAGTAGGTCTCGTCCCAGCCAGGCGCGTTGGGCTGCTCGAGGACGGGCAGTATGGATAAAGCTGGTAGGTCTTCGGGAGCGGGCACGCCGCACCAGTCTTGCACCGTAGGGCGTATGTTCGTCCAGTTGATAAGCGCTTGGTGGTGAGCGCCGCGCTGCCGCAGGTCCGGTGTGCGAAGGATAAAAGGGCAGTGGTGACCGCTGTCAAAGAAAGAGGCTTTTGCTCCGGGAAAAGGCATGGCGTGATCGGTCGTAACAATTACGAGCGTATTGTCGGCACGCCCAGATTCTTCTAGGACGTCTAGCAAGAGACCGATGCCGTGGTCAAAGCGCGAAATGGCCTGGTAGTAGTCCGCTAGGTCGGCGCGAACGTCGGGCAAGTCGGGCAGAAAGTCGGGTACTGTAACGTCTTCCGGCCGGTAGAGTTGCTCTGAGACGCCGGGCCATGCTCTGTCGTTGGCAAAACCGCGTCCCGCCCGGTGGGGATCGGAAAAGCCCACGTGTAGATAAAAGGGGCGATCGGCATTGTCGCTTAGGAAGGTGCGCGCGGCGGCGGCCAGCTCTGCGGGGCTGCGCGAGTTTACTTTGGGTTCAAATTCAAATGGATAAACGGAAGACGGTTCTACGTGCTTTTTGCCAATGCAGGCCGTGGCAAAGCCGGCTGCGCGCAGGGCCTGTGGCGTGGAAGTCATAGTTTCGCTTGTTCGGAAGCCGTGTATGCCGTGACAGTGACCGTACTGACCGTGCGTGTGGCTGTGCTGGCCGGTCAGTATACAGGCGCGGCTGACGGCGCACGAAGGCGATGTGCAAAAAGCGTGATCAAAAACTACGCCCTCTCCGGCAAACGCGTCAATGCGGGGTGTCTTGACGACGTTGTTTCCGTAGCAAGAAGCTAAGCGCGACCAGTCATCAGCGATGAGAAATAGAGCGTTTTTGTATGTGGGCATACTGTATAATCTCGCAGGTTATGGCGCCGTTTCTATGCGTTTTTCTGCTCTTCGAGCATTTTCTGCTGACGCCGCACGCGCTCCGGAACGATGCGCTCGCGATCTCCCGTTATGCAGAAATCGAGTCGCTCGAGGCCGAGTCCGCGCAGCACGCCCTGTTCGACCGGTGAGAAGTCGGCTTGATTGGCGCGGTTAAAGTCCATGGGCTCTTTTAAGGCAATGGGTGGGTTGGTGATAAAGCGCGCGCGTCCCGACGGGTTTTTGGAGGCGGCGTGCAGCAAAAAGGGATGCAGTATGACGACGTCTCCCGCTTCGCCGGTCAACTCGATAAAGTCCGAACATTGGTCTATGAGACCGCCAAACTGACCGGGTAGCAGGCCTTCGGGATGGGCCAATAAATGCCGTGCGACAGCGGGGATTGAATCGCAGGCGACAAAGGTTCCGCTGTTCTGTGGCTTTATATCAGACCAGATCACAATGGTTAATAGTCCCTGTTTGGGGCTGTCGAGGAAGTGGCGAAAAAAGTCTCCATCCTTGTGCCAACCGGGGCACTGGGGCGAAGGAGCTTGCCAAGGCTCGTCGGCGCGCAGGTTAAAGTTGCATATCAGGCCGTCGCTCCACGCTGGCTCCTCTCCGGC
>CAXGPR010000147.1:0-6475 GCA_964011675.1 uncultured bacterium | reverse complement strand
TATGACACCATAATAGTGGGGGGCGGCCTTTCGGGATTAGCGGCACTTTGGAAGCTTAAAAAAGCTGGCGTTGAACGTGTGCTGTTGCTTGAGGTCGGGGACCGCTGTGGAGGCACTTCTATAAGCGGCAAGTTAAATGGTGTTGAGTTTCCCTGGGGTGCGCACTATATCCACGTACCCCGACCCGAGGCTCAGTGTGTTCATGAACTGCTAGGTGATATCGGGGTAATAGAGGGATATGATGCGAGGAATTGGCCGCTCGTGGAATCTGGTGCAATACTGCACTGGCCCCACGAGCGGCTGTTTATTAACGGAGAGTGGCAGGATGGGTTAGAGCCTCTGCATGGTGCTTCAGCTGTAGAAAGGGAAGACCTGCTGCGATTTCGCGACATGATGCTGCGTTTTGCCTTAAAAAAGGGGCGAGATGGCAAACCCGCATTTACTCTTCCCTTACGCCACAGTAGTCAGGATCCGCGCCTGTTATCGTTAGATCGCATCACTTTTTCAACTTTTTTAAGGGATAACGGTTTTAAATCGCGGCCTTTAATGTGGTATACCAATTATGCATGCCGAGAAGATTACGGTAGCCTGGCTAATCAGGTTTCTGCTTGGGCAGGAATTCACTATTTTGCCTGTCGTCACCACGATTACCGCTTAAAAAATACCTATCCAGCCCATACTCTTACCTGGCCCGAGGGGAATGCACGCCTTGTACACGGCATAATGAATCGGGTAGATGAAGAACAGATTCGAACGAATACATTGGCGATGCGCATTGATCGGATTGGACGCCAGTTTGGCGTAGCCGCACTGAATGTTGCAACCGAGGAAAGTGCCTTCCTTCGCGCCAAGTCTGTAGTTTATGCTGGAAAGTTACATACCGTTCCCTATGTCTTTCCCAACTTACCGGACGACCAACGAACTGCACTGCAGCGTATCGAGTATAGCCCATGGCTTGTTGCTGCGATTCGGTTGAATGAAGTGCCTCGATTTACCTCCACTTACTGGGATAACGTGTTGTTTGACAGCCCATCGCTTGGTTACTTCTCAGCTCAACACCAAGAAAATTCGGGTAATCGGGGGCAGGTGTTAATGTATCATCTACCTTTCGTAGAGAATTTACAGCAGGCTAGGCAAGACTTACTTAGGGAAGATCATCGCAGTTGGGTGGAATTTATCGTTCAAGATCTGGGGCGAGCGGATAGGTACTTGGTCGAATCTATTAAGCGAATTGACTTGTTTCGTTGGTTCCATGGCATGCAACGTCCCGTCCCTGGCTACCTATGGGGCGTAGAAAGAATGTGGCGCAGGCAAGCATTTGAGGGAGCCTTTTTTGCTAGCTGTGACCGCACGGGACTGCCTCTTTTTGAGGAGGCCGTTTTTTCTGGTATACAGGCAGCAGAAGAGGCGATGGGTTACTTGGGGTATCCTTACACAACTTCGCTGGGTGAATATGCTACAGGGGGATGAGAGACTGTCTCGTCTCGGGGTCTTTATTCTACTTGCTGCGATATTTACTGCGGCAGGTTGTGCGATTGTATATGAACTCCTTATCGGCAGTACGTCTTCGCTCTTTCTCGGGGGAAGCGTTGAGCAGTTCTCTCTTACTATAGGTTTTTTCCTCTTTTCAATGGGTATTGGCGCTTGGGCATCCCGCTGGGTAGAGGGGAATTTAATCACCCGCTTTATTCAAGTGGAAAATGCGCTGGCCCTCATTGGGGGAAGTGCCGTGAGTATTCTTTACGCCTTGTATACCCATACAGAATATTTTCGGTATGGCATGATTTTACTCATTCTGACAATTGGTGCTCTAATTGGATTAGAAATCCCTATCCTTACTCGAATTCTTCGTCAATACAATTCCCTAAAATCTGCTCTCTCCAACGCCTTATCTCTCGATTACTGCGGATCGCTTATTGCCGCGCTGCTCTTTCCGTACGTGCTGCTGCCGTTTTTGGGCATGATGCATACGTCGGTTATAACAGGACTAATAAATTGGGCTGTGGGACTAATCGTTGTTCTCGTCTATAGAAAACAACTATGCCGGTCCGAGTTAAAGCGCATTTATGTGCAGGTGGGGACCGTTGGACTATTTCTTTTTTCACTTTTGATTTTTGCTCAGCCATTGGTAGCGGTTTGGGAAAACGCTATGTATGAAGATGCTATCGTTTACCAAGAGCAATCAACTTACCAAAGTATTGTATTAACTAAGCGGGGCGAGCAAATCAGACTTTTTCTCAACGGGCACCTGCAGTTTGCCTCTGTTGATGAGTTCCGCTATCACGAAGCCTTAGTGCATCCTGCCATGGCCTTATCAAATGTGCGTGAGCGCATCTTGATCATTGGTGGTGGGGATGGCTTAACCGCTCGTGAGGTGCTAAAATATCCAGATGTAGAAACAGTTGACCTCGTCGATTTAGACCCTGCAGTTACCCGTTTGGCAACGCGGAACACATATATGACGGCATTAAACGACAACGCACTTAGCCGGCCAGAGGTGCAGGTGCATCACGCAGATGGATTCTCTTTCTTGCAGAAAGAAAATCCAGCCTATGGAGTGATTATTTTTGATTTACCCGATCCAAGAGAAGAGGGGTTGGCGAAACTCTACTCCCGGGAAGGATATCGGCTTGCTAAGCGCATGCTGTCCCCAGGGGGCGTTATTGTGACCCAAGCTACTTCACCGTATTTTGCAAGGAGAGCCTATTGGTGTATTGGAAATACGATAGAAGCGGCTGGCTTTATCCCAGTTTCTTATCATCTGAACGTGCCCTCATTTGGCGAATGGGGATTTCAATTGGGGCTCCAGGCAGAAAAAGATTTAACTGTAGATTTTGAGGTTTCGTTACGGTATCTCGATTCCTATGTGTGGGATGCTATGCGCGTATTTGACATGAGTATGGGCCCGGTTGATACAGAAATAAATCGGCTTGATCAGCCTGTGCTAGCGCGTTATTATCGTGAAGACTGGAGTTTTTGGTTTTGAGGAGGATATATGGTATTCCGTCGGATTTTTGGAAAAGATAAAGAAGAGGCCTCACAATGGGACGAGCCCACGCTTGCTACGATGGCTGTCGGTTTCCTCCTTGATTTTGATTTAACAACCTGGGAGGTTGTTGCACGGGCCAGGTATGATTATGACGGATTTGAAAGTAACGAGTGGACGCTTCGTAGCGGGGACTCTGTGCGGTTCCTTGAAGGATATGAAGAGAATGGTCGAATGCACTGGACGTTGACTCGTGAGGTTCAATGGTCGAGCCTAGACGAGAAAATTGGCGTGCAAATTGTAGAAGAGGGAGATCCTCCTGAATCCGTGCAGTATGAAGGTACCGACTACCAGGCCGTTGAGTCCACACCCGGGTTATACTATGAAGGCAATAATAAGACTGGCCGTGAATTTGTTAGTTGGTCCTACGATGCTACAGGAGGGGCGGTCCTGTTTATAAGCCAGTGGGGTGAGCGAGAATTTTCGGCTTTTGCCGGGCATGAGGTGGAAGAATACCAGTTTTCGAATATTCTTCCGGCCGCAAAGGAGTGACTTAGTGAACCTACTCATCGCGCTCTTTTGCGGGTTTGTCCTTGGAGCATGTGGGCGATCTTCCGACCCAGTTGCCGGACTCATACGTGACCTTGAGCGGTATCCAGAATATTCGCTCATATTGCATGACCTGAGGATAGAGGATGGATTTTGGCCTGAATACGCATTGCAGTTCAAGGTGTTGACGGCGAGTGGACAGCGCGTTTCAGGGCGAGACACGCTTATCTACGAAGAGAGAAAGACCGATTGGGTTTCCGTAACCGAAACTCAATATGTACGCTACGAGAACTTTGTTGGAATGGTCGTTGCGTCAAAGAGTTTGAACGGCCAGCGAACCGGATCACAACAAGCCTATCCTGCTGGATATCAATATGTGGGTAACTCCTCCTATGGATTTTGGGGTAACGGCGGATTTTGGCAATTCTATGGCCAATACGCCCTGATGCGTGACCTGATGGGCGGTTGGAACGTCGGACGTTCTGACTGGGAAGGCTACCGCAGAAACCGTGAGCAGGGGAGGCCATATTACGGACCCAAGGGAAGCAATGGTCAGTCTACCTTTGGCACGCGGGGCGCCCAGGTTAAAAAGACGCGTCCTGGCTTTTATAACAGGCAGGTTCAGCGGCGACAGGCCTTCTCAAATAAAGTTTCAAGCAGAATGGGACAAACCCGTAGCGGTAGTTCTAGTTGGGGGCGCAGTTCGTCCCGTTCATTTGGAAAGTAGAGGGAAACCCATTGGAAAACTACGTATTACCATTTGCCCAGTCGATTGTTTATCTGTTGGAAGGGTTTGCACTTTTGTGGATTGCCAAAGTGCTCTATGGCACACTCTTTCGCCACGTAGATCTACGTCACGAGCTCTTTGAAAACAACAACCATGCTCTCTCCGTATCAACCTGTGGCTATCTCATTGCAATATGCATCGCTTTGGGGGGAGCTTTATCAGGCCCCTCAACAGGGTGGATAAGTGACCTCACGGGGATCGCTGTCTACGGTTTATTATCCATTATTATCATGCTTGTAGCTGGTTATTTATGTGAAAAAATTCTACTGCCACATTTCGATAATACCAAGGAAATCATACAGGACCATAATATGGGAACGGCCTTTGTCGAAGCGGGCCTGCATATTGCTAATGGACTGATTGTTTTGGCGATTTTTCAGGGCAGCGGCTCCCTGGTGAGTGGACTGGTTTTCTGGGCACTTGCCCAAGTTCTTCTCTTAGTTGCAGGTCGACTTTACGAAGGAGTAACCCCGCATAACGTACACACCGAACTGGAACGAGACAATGCGGCAGTAGGCCTCGCTTTTTGCGGTGTTCTAATTGGCTTTGGCAATATAATTAGCGTTGCGGTAGCCGGGGATTTTGTTGGCTGGCAGGAAGGGATCCAGGCTTTTCTCATTGAGGCGTTATTTGGTCTCGCCGTATTGCTGCTGATTAAAAAGATAACAGTCTTTCTATTGGCATCCGGTGTCTCACTAAGTGATGAGCAAACGGAAGAAAAACCTAACCTTGGGGCCGGTTTAGTGGAAGCGTTGGGCTATATAGGTGGGTCGATGCTTGTTATTTGGGTGCTTTAAGAGGTGGAATCCCCTTTGTATTTCCACCATTGGAAAAATAGAGCAGGACCGCCTATGAAAAGATAAGTAAGCGTGGCGAGGGCGTGGGCGAGGGTCGCGCAGGCGAGGGCCTCAATTTCTGGTAAGCCGTAAATTTGTTGAAGGGGTAGGGCGAAAGCGATATGATACGAGCCCATTCCTCCCGGTGTAGGTACGACTGCACCTAGAGAAGATATCGCCATGATGACCACCGCAGCGTAAAATCCTAATCCATAGGTCGTTGAGAATTCCATACCCATAAAGGTGTAATAGATTATTAAAACGTACCCTGTATTCAACAGGAGAGAGCTTACGACGATCTGCACGTAGGCTAGCGGGTTTTGTAGTGAAGCTAGCCCCTCAATAAAGGTATTAAGTAAACTGAGGGTGCGCGCGGCCAGTTGAGCGGGGAAAATACTCTCTAAACCGGGTTGTATTAAGCGAACTGCCCTCTCTTTATATACCGAAAGAATGAGCAGGGCTATAAGAGCGGCTGTACTGAGTGCCAGCACTAGTATGCTGGCAATTTCGAGCGAGGGAAACGCTTCGTTTATTGACTCTCTTTGAATAATCAGCGCCAATCCGATAAAAACAATAAGCCAAAAAAAATCCATGATCCGCTCGACTACCACAGTTGCTAGGACGGGGCTTATGGCCGCTTTCCGAGTCCATTTTAAACTGATAGTTCTAAGCACTTCTCCAGAGCGTGGGACAAAGACATTGGCTGCATAGCAAATAGCCAGAGCTAGCGTAGCGTCTACCGTGCGTACTTGTGGAGCGAAAGGTTTTAAGAGAACCTGCCAGCGCCAGGCTCTGATTATCAGGGTGCCCAGGGTAATGATCGTGATAACCGTAACCCATTGCAGCTGGATATTGGTTATGGAATCCCAAAGCTGGCTTAGATCTTGATCAGCAAAAGCCCAATAGAGAAATAAACCAGCAAGGCCAATGCTAATGGAGTATTGGATAACTTTTTTTAGAGTTGAATTCAAGAGAAGAGTAGGCTCAATGCGCTGTTTAGCAAATTGATTGTGTAGATGAATGGCTCAAAATTAACGAACGAGATCATGAAGGGTCAAGGAACCAGGGCTTATTGCATTTTTATCAATTGTTTAAGTTGAGGTATATGACTTGGCTTGTGCTAATACATCCCGTATATTTATTTTTGAACAAGGATTTAGAACTTTAACCAATAGGAGGCGGAAGCCCTCATGAATAGACTTCATTGGTTTTGTCTATGTGCTGTAACTGTTGCCTTTCTGAGCGTACAGGCATCTGATGCAGTTGTAAACATCCAAAACGTGGGGGCTGGCGCTCGCTCTGCAGCGCTGGGCAACA
>CAXGPR010000146.1:0-6540 GCA_964011675.1 uncultured bacterium | reverse complement strand
CGTCTGCGAAGAAAGAATAAATCTTGTAAATAAGAATGCGTAAATCCTGCAACAAGCCAGCTGTGATCGGATAAACGCCCCCCGCCACCTGTGTGTGGCCCAAACATCTAGCTACAATTGTCGAGTGGAAATTTCTTTAAATGAAAAAATTTTTACGTTTCAATCAGCCCATTTACAGGTCGTTTCTTCACAATATTGAGTGACCTAATTTCTACCAACATTTACCTAATATAGTTGAGGGAACACATGTATACTCGCAAACGAATACAAAAGAGAAGTTATAATTTTATTACCGCCGTTTTCGCACTGCTTTTTTTAGTAAACGAAGCTCTAGCTGGAGAAGATGAGGGGGTGATTACTGAAAAAGAAGTGAGGCATACCATCGAAAAGATGTTTCATGCGATTTCAACAGAAAACAGCAACAGAAATAGCTTCTATGATATAGTGACAAGCGACTTTACACTATATGAAATGGGACAAGTTCTCAATGCTACAGAATTAATCGATTTGATAGATTCAACAAATACTATTGAGGATGATTGGGAACTAAGTGACTTTAATATTTCAATCGATTCATTTTCAGCCCACGCTTTCTTCAAAAATAGAGGTAGGTTCATCACCTTAGCAAAAGGCGAGAAAAAATTAACTCAGTATGAATGGTTAGAAAGCGCTTATCTCATCAAGGAAAATGATAAACTAAAGATTAAGTTTTACTTTTCGGATGCTACTCATAAATCTATTGAAAAACTCACCCAGTGAACACGTTTTCCACCCTACACACTGGGGCAGTTTTTTTGACAAATAGCTGAGTGGAGTGCAGAAGGAGTTCCAGCATATATGGATGGTATTTGTGGATCCGGCGCATTTGACGTAGACGAAGGTGCTTGTGTTGAGTAATTGAAATTTTAGAAGCGCTTCTACGCCGGCGTATGCTCTAACGCCCTACCATCACCGCTTAAAGGTCGCGTTTTAGATTACCACTGTCGACCGCAGAGGTTCAGCCCTCAGTTAACTCTACGTTAGCTGAGGGCTTTCTCTTTGCCCATAGGCGAACCGACCCAGCCCCGCCTAAAAACGATCCGAACCCATATATATTAGCATATTTATGGCTAAGTCGACTATGTCGCGAGTTCGAGTATCGTCAATCCCGCCAATAAAAAAGCCCCAGACTCTAAGTGCTTCGGGGGCTTTTTGTCCATCCTGGTTTCACGCACGCAACATCAACATTAGGAGTGCGTATGACGATTTCTTTATCCTACAAACGAGTCACTTGGCTGGGGCCTTCCAAAACATCAAATCCCTTATCCGATAAGTCTGTAAAGTTAGGATTATTCGCTAAAGCCTGAGCATAAAGTTCACTGGCTCGGTAGGCCTCGCAATCTTCTTGCCTCTCCCAATAATACACCCCACCATACGTATTGTTGGCTTCGTCACTTAGCCACGCTTTTGATATCAACCCGGCAAGCTGCGCAAAATTGGGAGCGACCTCATCTGCAATCCCCAAAAAATCATCTCGGGTAGCACCCTCAAGTTTAAAGTTGATGACCTGGATATATGCGACCTTGCTCATCTTTGCCTCCTTGCCATTTTTCATGGCCTCGTCTATGGTGAAACACTCAAAACGATCACTTATCTCATCTTCTTGCACCAAATACTCTTCATCTTATGTCCTAAAATACAGCTTCGATCCCGAAAAAACGGGCCTGTTTTTTGGATTTTTATTGAAAAGTGAAGAAATGTGCGGGAAGGAAGACTATTGGGTTGGGTTTCCAGACATAATCTCTCTGTAATAATGGAAGATTAATTTCACCTTTATCAAAGTAAAATCGTAGCCTCAGCAAACCCTGCCGTTAACTTCAATATTTTATACGGTGTATCTTCGAATCGATTACGCCAAACAAAAAAAAGGATAGGCATACCAATTAAATAAAGATTAGTACATAATATGGCCATTTCTAAACTTAAAAGATATAAATCAAAATTTTCAGGAGTAGATGTAATACCGACAAACCCATTGGTAAGTGATACAAATGTTACGTTTTAGTGTCGGATAAAGAAGCCGAACATATTTCTTCAATATGTCGATAATCCGTACCGCAACAACCACCTAAAACATTCAAATTCTTAACTAAGTTACTTAATTCTTTATATTCGCGACCTAACTGCATTGGATCACCATCATCCAAAGTCTTAGATTCATCTAATTCTTGATGACTCTTACAGGAAGCATTAGCTCGAACACCCTTCAAACGTCGCAACCAAGGCTCTTCTGAATTAAGAACGTGCCGAAAGTGCGAGGGGTGAGCACAATTCAGCATGTAATAAACCACCCTACCTTCTGTTGCACTATCTACGCATTCAACAGCCTCTTTCAACGTCTCACCTGAGGGAAGATTTCCATTTGTTTCTACAGTAAATGATATCACTACAGGTATACCTAGAGAGTTGGCGGCTCTGACAATACCGATTGCTTCCTTCGAGTATGTCATAGTATACGCAGCCACCATGTCTGCATTACTTTCAGCAAAAGTTTTAATCTGCCGTTTGTGATATGACTCCGCTTCAGACTCACTCAATAGCTGCGTTGGGAAATAACCGTCTCCCTTCGGCCCTAGCGTTCCACTAATAACGAACGGGCTATTGTCATTCTCAAATGAACGTCTTACCCGCTCAAGAAGCTCTATTGATTTGCGATTAATGTCTTCTAATTTATAATTTGAATAACCCAGTTTATGGCCCCAGATTTCACTTGCTCTCCATGTCGGGCTGTCTAATATGAAGCCTGTCTTTTCTTTCACAGCAACCTTAGCAAAACGGGAGAACCAATCTATTAAAAGTTCACTTCCTTTTTTATCGTTTAGAAGTTCGAAGGCTGCAAATTCTCTTAATTCAATGCCTTCTTTAAAAACCAGGTAGGTTTCCATACCTCCATCTGTGAGAAAAACTTTATTATCGAGCTGAGGTAAGTTATTCCGATACTTAGGCATTATTAAGCCTTTCTTTTAGAATAGCTAGTGCAAAGCTAAAAAGAATGGCATGTGTAGATACTTAATTAACCTATTCTATCGAACATTTATTTAAAAACGAATAAATAGTCGACAAAATGCCCCAAGTTTTTGAATCGTCATAGGGATAATTGATTGGTGATAATCATAGGCGAAGTTGCTTTCAATACGGCAAAATATTTACGAGTATCGCCCTAAAAGAGAGCAGCGAATCACCCCGTCTTCCCACTACTGGTAAGCGAACCTGTTTAAGTGATGGAGACAAGCGCCTCTACCGCTGTCATACCGCCCGTTGGCGCACTTATTATTACGACGGTGCCAGCACACTAACTTGGAGACCACAAAATGAGTCAACGATTAAACGGCAAGGTTGCTTTGATTACCGGCGCAGCGTCGGGTATCGGGCGTGCCTGCTGTGACAAGTTTATTAAAGAAGGGGCTCGAATCATCGCCAGCGACATAGACCAACAGGCTCTTGACGCACTCAGCGCCGAATGGTCGACAACTGGTGTTGAAGGGAGCGCAGTGAACGGCGATGTTACCGAACGCGGTGACGCCGAACGTATCGTAACGCACGCAGTAGAGCGCTTCGGCCAATTGGACATCTTAGTCAATTCAGCTGGAATTACTCCGCGCACGGTCGACCCGACAGCCGACTTTGATGCGCGCTGGGAGGCCGTGCTGCGCGTCAATGCCAAGGGTACGTTACTCATGTCACATGCTGCCGTAACAACTATGCGCCAGAGCGGCGGTGGAGCCATCGTCAATATTGCATCCATTATGGGCCTAGTTGGCTACCCAACGACACTGCCATTCTCCGACGGCTTCAACGGCTACATATCCAGCAAGGGTGCAGTAGTCCAGATGACGCGCGATATGGGCGTTCGCCTTGCCGCGGAGGGCATCCGAGTCAATGCCGTTTGCCCCGGCTTTGTCTATACCAAACTGACAGAGAATGTCACCAACGATCCGGCCGTGCATGAGAAGATGCGTGATCTTCACCCACTGGGACGCATAGCCGAAGCAGCCGAGATTGCCAACGTTGTTGCATTTTTAGCGTCAGATGAGGCTTCGTTTGTCGTAGCGGCAGCATGGGCAGTAGATGGTGGATATACCGCTCAGTAACGAGCGACTAGACGATTTAGCGGAGGGCAATGGGACCCAATAGCGTACTGAACGCGCCATTAGTCTTACTAAGCAACGCCCTCTGGGACACTGGCAAACGCACACCGCCCCTACAGACACACAGAGGGCCGCAGCAGATACGCACTGGGATCACGCAGAGGGCAACAACAAAAAAGCCGCGCTTGCTCGCCGGACAACACTTGCTTAGGTTGCCCCGCGGACAGTGCGGCAATGTGGTTTTGCTGCTCCGGAAAGCGATCGCTCAGCCGAGGCAGGTGCTCGCTCGCGCGTTCGTGATCGGCGTAAACTATTGTGCGCGAGAAAGATGGTGGGCGATGCTGGGCTCGAACCAGCGACCCCCTGCTTGTAAGGCAGGTGCTCTGACCAACTGAGCTAATCGCCCTCAATTTAGTTCAAGAACATAGTGACTAAAACCGATCTGCGCAAAAGCAATTGGCTTCCGCGTTGCACGTCTCTCAAGACAGTGATCCTCTCTCTTATGTCTGCATATAATTGACGCTTACTACAGACTCCGCTATATTTCAGCGCGGATAAGAAATCATAAAAATACCCGAAATGACATCTGCGTGCATATACTGTGATTACCTCTACTATCGCGACAACTGTCGGGGGGCGTTGACCTAAGCACGTGCGCAGCTGAATAAAAAAAGCCCCTGAAAAAAATCAGGGGCTTTTTTTATTGGGAAGGAACGATACATGGATTTGTTGACAGACTTAGAATTTCGCGGTCAAATATATCAAAACACCGATCCGGAAGGACTCGCCGAACGACTGGCCGAAGGGCCGATTACCGCCTATTGCGGATTTGACCCGACGGCAGACAGCATGACGGTCGGTAACTTGGCTACCATAATGCTGCTGTGCCGGGTCCAGCGCTCGGGTCATCGCGCCATTGCACTAGTTGGTGGCGGCACCGGACTAATCGGCGATCCATCAGGTAAGAGCGAAGAGCGAAGCCTAAACACCGGTGATACGGTCGCCGAATGGTCGAACAACGTGCGCGGCGAACTGGAACGCTTCCTCGATTTCAACGGCAATAACCCAGCGCTCGTCGTCAACAACTACGATTGGCTCGGCAGTGTGGGCATGATTGATTTCATGCGCGACGTTGGGAAGCACTTTCCCATTTCCTACATGCTGGCTAAAGACTCCGTAGATTCGCGCCTGCAATCTGGTATTTCCTATACCGAGTTTAGCTATATGGTCCTACAGGCCTATGATTTTCTCAAGCTCAACGAAGCATACGACTGCCAGCTTCAGATCGGCGGTTCCGACCAGTGGGGCAATATCACGGCAGGGATTGATCTAATCCGCCGCAGCAATGGCAACAAAGCCTATGGCCTGACGGGGCCGCTAGTCACCAAAGCCGATGGCACCAAATTCGGTAAGAGCGAGGGCGGCGCCGTCTGGCTCGACGCAGCCAAGACTTCACCCTATGAGTTTTGGCAGTTCTGGATCAACGCCGAAGACCAGAAAGTGGTCGACTATTTGAAAGTCTTTACCTTTCTCGAACACGATGCAATACGGCATCTCGAGGAATCGGTGCAGAATGCCCCGGAAAAGCGCGAAGCTCAGCGTGCGCTTGCTGATGAGGTAACCGCCCTCGTGCACAGTAAAGAGGCATCCCAACAAGCGCAGCGCATATCGCACGCTCTTTTTTACGGTGAATTTAGCGCGTTAGGGGAGGAAGAAATTCTGCAGGGATTTCACGATGTACCCACGCACAGTATGGAGACAGAATCTCTGCCTTTGGTCGATCTGCTAGTCGAAAGCAAGGTCTGCTCTTCCAAGCGCGAAGCGCGGCAAGACGTTCAAAATGGAGCCATTTATATAAACGGCGACCGCTGCACTGAGCTCAATCGCACGCTGGGAACCGGCGATGGTTTATGCGGCAAGTATCTCATTATTCGCCGCGGCAAGAAAAAGTACACGCTCGTTCAGTAAAACACATATGGAACCATACACTGCTTAGAAGTACGCTGTACAGAGAGACCGACGCACCCTTTTTTATGCCCAACACGTCTATTATAAACGGAGCCACTGCCATGTCCGAGCGCCTGCGCGTAGCCGCCATAATCACGATCTACCATCCCAAGTCCCACGCCGATGTCATTGTCACCAAGTTTCTTAAGGGTATGTCGACCGACGAAGGCTTTTTACCCCCAGAAATTGACATCGTCTCAGTCTACCTAGACCACGTCTTGGAAAACGATATTGGTGTAGGACTCGCCCAGGAGTACGGCGTGCCCATTTATCCCAGTATTCGCCGCGCCCTGCACGCCGGTGCCGATAAGCTCAACGTCGACGCGGTGCTCCTCGTAGGTGAACATGGTGACTACCCGTGGAACGAACGCGGTCGCCACATGTATCCTCGCCGCTACTTTTTCGA